>DASXPO010000140.1:0-6352 GCA_036493535.1 Casimicrobiaceae bacterium | reverse complement strand
TCGCCGGGCCGCGGCGGGCGCGTCGTATAGGAGACCGAAAGCCGCATTCCCGGTTCCCGCAACAGGAGCTCGCGCACTAAGCTCGTCTTGCCGCCGCCCGACGGCGCCGCGAGCACGAATAGGCAGCCCGATGCCGGCGGCGGGTTGGTGGCGATGACGGTCATTCGGCCACCATCACTCGCTCATTCGATGTTCTGCACCTGCTCGCGCATCTGCTCGATCAGCACCTTGAGCTCGAGTGACGCCTGCGACAGCTCCGCATCGACCGATTTGGATCCGAGCGTGTTCGCTTCGCGATGCAGCTCCTGCGCGAGAAAATCGAGGCGCTTGCCGGCGCTCCCGCCTTGCGCCAGCACCCGGCGAACCTCGGTGACGTGCGTCGCAAGCCGCGCGACCTCTTCCGCGACGTCGATCTTGGTCGCGAACAGCGCGAGCTCCTGCTTCAACCGATCGTCGTTCGCATCGAGCCCGGCTTCCTTGAGCCGCGTGCCGAGCTTGTCGACGAAGGCGGCATGGAGCGCCGGAATCCGCGGCGCGACGCGTGCGATCTGCGCCTCGATGTCGGTGCAACGGGCGAGCAACAGCGCTTGCAATTTGGCGCCCTCGCGGGCACGCGCCGCCGCCAATTCAACCAAGCCTTGGTCGATGAGTCGGCGCAATGCTTCGACCAGCGTATCCGGCGCGACCGACGGCTCGATCAGCACGCCCGGCCAACGCAAGATCTCCGCGGTCGAAAGAGCGCCGGCCCCCGGCACAAGCTGCCGGACTTCTGCCGCGGCGGCCGCCACCGCGCGAACCCGGGATTCGTCGATCGCGACCGATGCCGCCGCGGCAGCGACGCGATTGATAGCGACGCGGCACTCGACCTTGCCTCGCTTCAGCTCGCCGCCGAGCTGCTCGCGCAACGCCGGCTCGAGCGAGCGCAATTCGTCAGGCAGCTTGACCGCGATGTCGAGATAGCGGTGGTTGACGGAGCGCAATTCGACCGCCAACGATAGCCCCGGCAGCTCGGCCGCAACGGCGGCAAAGCCGGTCATGCTGACGATCATTGGCGTTTTTCGCTGGTTTGGGCCGCTTTTTGCAGGCTTTCCGGCTTTACTTTGGCGCTCGGCATCTGGAGAATGTATGCGTTATCGGCTCGTCACGCAAGGCGAGCGCAACCAATTGGCACGCGAATTGCGACGACTAAACCGATAACGGAGTCGGCAACGGCTCCCCTTGCAAACGCAGCAATGCCCGTTCCCAATCAGGCCCTCCCCGGCGGCTACCAGCTGCTGAACTACCGCATCGACCGGCAGATCAGTCGAGGCGGCTTCTCGATCGTCTATCGCGCCTTCGACGAGACCGGCGCGCCCGTCGCGATCAAGGAATATCTGCCGTCGTCGCTCGTGCTCCGCACCGAGGGCGACATTGTTCGCGCGACCTCGGTCGAGAACCTGACATCGTTTCGCTACGGGATGAAGTGCTTTTTCGAGGAAGGCCGCGCGCTCGCCAAGATCAACCACCCGAATGTCGTGCGCGTGCTGAATTTCTTTCGCGCGAACGAGACCGTGTACATGGTCATGCGCTACGAGCGCGGCCGCACGTTGCAGCAGCAAATCCAGATGCGGCAGGATCAGATGTCCGAGCGCTTCGTCCGCCATGTCTTCATGCATCTGCTGAACGGGCTTCGCGAAGTGCATACCCACAAGCTCTTGCACCTCGACATCAAGCCGGCCAACATTTATTTGCGTACCGATGGCTCTCCGGTGCTGCTCGACTTCGGCGCGGCGCGGCAAACGCTTACCAGCAACCGCCCCAAGCTCGCGCCGATGTATACCCCAGGCTTTGCGGCGCCGGAGCAGTATCGCGATCCCGACCGGCTCGGTCCGTGGACCGACGTGTACGGCACCGGTGCATCGATGTTCGCCTGCCTCGCGGCGTTCGCGCCACAGGCCGCCGACGCGCGCATTCAGGAAGATCATCTGGTTCCGGCGAAGCGCATCTGGTCCGGTCAATATTCGGATAATCTGCTCGAAGTGATCGATTGGTGCCTGCGGCTCGATCCGCTCGAGCGGCCGCAAAGCGTGTTCGCGCTGCAGCGCGCGATTCGCGACATTCCGCCGCGAAAGCGCAAGCTCACGTTGCTCGGCAGCATCAAACGGCGATTGTTTTCCGAAATCAGCGCGTAGCGCCTGCAACGCAGCCCGAGGGTCCGTTTTCGACGTATGCGGTTCACGATTTTTCAGGATTCGCGCAAGGGCTCGCGGAAGATCAATCAGGATCGGCTCGCGTACACGTACGGACGCGACACCCTGCTGCTGGTCGTCGCGGACGGCATGGGCGGTCACGCGGGCGGCGAAATCGCCGCGCAAATCTGCGTGCGCTTGTTCATCGAGCGCTTTCAGCAAGAAGCCAAGCCGGTTCTGCGCAATCCGCTCAAGTTCCTGCAGGAGACGATGCTCCGCGCGCACGCGGCGCTCGGCTCGTATGCGAATCAATTTTCGATGCTCGAGACGCCGCGCACGACGTGCGTCGCCGTCGTCGTCCAGGCGAGTCATGCCTATTGGGCGCACGCCGGCGATTCGCGCTTCTACCTGTTTCGGCAGGGCAGTCTGATCGGCGCGACCAAGGATCACTCGAAGGTTCAGTACCTCGTGGACCAAGGCTTGATCGGCACCGCCGACATGGCCGAGCATCCGGATCGCAACAAAGTCTTCAGTTGCCTCGGCGGGCTGGTCGATCCCGTCATCGATCTGTCGCGACGCACGCCGCTTCGCAACGGCGACATCATGGTGCTGTGCACCGACGGTTTATGGAGCGCGATGTCGCAAAGCGAAATGGCGACCTGGCTCACCTCGGCGCCGATCCTCACGGCGGCGCCGAAGATGATGGATCAGGCCGACGACCGCGGCGGCCCCGAAGGCGACAACCTCTCGACGATCATCGTGCGCTGGGGTCCTGAAACGCTGACCGACGAAGCGCAGACGACGATCACCGACACGCTCGGCATGGGCGAGTTCGCGACCGAGATCGACAAGACGATGACGCTCTCCGAGCGGCGCGGCTCGCAACGCGATTTGACCGACGACGAGATCGAGCGCGCGATCGCCGAAATCCAATCGACGATCCAAAAGTACAGAAAATGACGCGCGTGCGTTAGACTGTCGACCTGCATAACAAGACGTCGCTGCTTGCCCCGCCGACACGATTCAACGCATCTCCGAATCATTTAATGCGCCTGCTCGTCCTCGATACCGAAACCACCGGGCTTGACCCGAAGCAGGGCCATCGGATCATCGAGATCGCCGTCGTCGAGCTGAACGATCGTCGCCCGACGGGGCGCCATCTGCATTTCTATCTGAATCCCGAGCGCGACATCGATGCCGCGGCCACCGAAGTGCACGGCATGACGTGGGAGGACTTGAAACATCGGCCGCGGTTCGCCGATATCGCCGCCGAATTCATTGCCTTTGCGCACGGCGCGTCCTGGGTGATCCACAACGCGCCTTTCGACGTCGCCTTCATCGACGCCGAATTCGCGCGCGCCCGGTTGCCGTTGTGCAAGGGCGTGTACGGATCGCTCATCGATACGCTGTCGCTTGCCCGCGACGCGTTCCCCGGCAAGCGCAACGGCCTCGACGCGCTGTGCGAGCGCTTTGCGGTTTCGAACGCCCATCGGACGTTGCATGGCGCGTTGCTGGACGCACGCTTGCTTGCCGACGTCTATCTGGCGATGACGCGCGGCCAGGAGACGCTGTCGATCGACATGGGTGCCCCGATCGCCGCGCCGATCGCCGTCGACGGCGCATCGCTATCCGTCCAGGCGCTGTGGACGCTGGAAATCGTCCAGGCGTCCGCCGAGGAACTCGCGCTTCATCGGGAATATCTGGATGCGCTCGATCGTGAATCGAAGGGCCGCTGCGTCTGGCTGCGGCTCGAAGGTGCGGAGGAGGCGGCGGCGTAACGATTGCCGGGGAGTACCCGGACGCTCGACCGTTTGCCGCTTCAGCACGTCACGTGAAGAGCCGTCGTGAACAGGGCCGGCGCATCCGAGCCGCTTTGGTGCGCCGGTCGGTGGCGCGGCTCGAGCCGCAACGAACGTGGGCAGCAGCGCTCCCGTTGACCGTTTCATCGGAGAACACCGTCACGCCACCGTCACAATCGACTGCCAGAGTCGGAGTCGTGTCCACCGGGCCCGGCCATGCCACCGCGGCAGCGACGCCGGCTGCGCCGAATTTGCCTGGCGCGGACACGTCGCCGATCAACCGCGAGCTGTCTCTCCTCGCGTTCAATCGACGCGTACTCGCGCTGGCGCAAGATCCCGACGTGCCGCTGCTCGAGCGCCTGCGCTTCCTCTGCATCCTCGGCAGCAATCTCGACGAGTATTTCGAGATTCGCGTCGCCGGCCTCAAGGAACAACTGCGCGCGAAAATGCCGCCGGCCGGCATGACGCTGAATTCGATGCGTGCGCTGCTGGTGGAGATCAGCCGCGCGACCCGAGCGCTGATCGACGATCAGTATCGCGCGCTGAACGAGCAGGTGCTGCCCGCGCTTGCGGCGAGCGGCGTGCGCCTTCTCGGCCGTGCCGATCGCTCGCCGGCGGAACGATCCTGGGTCGCCGACTTTTTCCAGCGTGAAGTGCGTCCGCTGTTGACGCCGATCGGACTCGATCCCGCGCATCCGTTTCCGCAGATCGTCAACAAGAGCTTGAACTTCATCGTCGAATTGTCGGGACGCGACGCGTTCGGCCGCGACACGACGATCGCGGTGGTCAAAGCGCCGCGGTTGCTGCCGCGCGTGATCAAGCTGCCGCAGGACATTGCGGACGCCGACAACGAATTCCTGCTGCTGTCGTCGGTGATGCACGCGCATTTGCGCGATCTTTTTCCCGGCCGCGATATCGTCGCCTATTCACAGTTTCGCGTGACGCGCGACGCCGATCTGTGGATCGACGAAGAGGAAGTGAAGAATCTGCGGCAGGCGCTGCAAGGCGAGTTGCCGCAGCGTCAGTTCGGCATTCCGCTGCGCCTCGAAGTTGCGGCAACGTGCCCCGACCATCTCGCGCGCTTTTTGCTGACGCAGTTCGAGCTGACCGACGACGATCTCTATCGCTGCGAAGGTCCGGTCAACATCATGCGGCTGGTGTCGATGATCGATCAGATCGAGACCGATACACTCAAGTACCCGCCGTTCCTCCCCGGAAAGCCCAAGCGTCTGCAGGGCGAGACCGACATCCTCGCGGCGATTCGCCAGCACGACATCCTGCTGCACCATCCGTATCAATCGTTCGAGCCGGTCGTCGAATTCATCCGCCGCGCGGCGGACGATCCCGACGTCGTCGCGATCAAGCAGACCGTCTATCGAACCGGCGTCAATTCGGCATTGATGGAAGCCCTCGTCCAGGCGGCGTCACGCGGCAAGGAAGTTACCGTCGTCGTCGAGCTGATGGCGCGCTTCGACGAGGAGGCGAACATTAACTGGGCCGGGAAGCTCGAGCACGCCGGTGCTCAGGTCGTCTACGGCGTATTCGGACTGAAGACACACGCGAAGCTCGCGTTGCTGTTGCGGCGCGAGCGTGACGCGCAAGGAACGGCGCGGCTCGTTCCGTACGCCCATCTCGGCACGGGCAACTACCATCCACGCACGACGGCGCTTTATTCGGACTTCGGTCTCTTGACCGCCGATGCGGACGTCTGCGCGGACGTGAACGAGGTGTTCCTGCATATCACGAGCCTCGCCAAGGCCGCGAAGCTGAAACGCTTGCTGCTTGCGCCGTTCACGATGCACAAGCGCGTGATCGAGATGATTCGCCGCGAAACCAAACACGCGAGCGAAGGGCGGCCGGCGCGGATCAAGGCCAAGATGAATGCGCTCCTCGAGGAAGGGGTGATTCGGGCGCTCCAGGCCGCGTCTCAAGCGGGCGTGCAGATCGATTTGATCGTTCGCGGCGCCTGCGCGCTGCGTCCCGGGGTGCCCGGATTTTCGGACAACATTCGCGTGCGCTCGATACTCGGCCGTTTTCTCGAGCACCATCGCGTCTGGTATTTCGAGAACGGCGGCGAACCGGAAGTGTGGCTCGCGTCGGCGGACTGGATGGGACGGAACATGTTCCGTCGCATCGAAGTCGCATTTCCCGTGCAGGATGCCGAGCTCAAGCGCCGGGTCATCGACGAGGGGCTCGACGTTTACCTGTCGGACAACTGCGATGCTTGGGAATTGGGTGCCGACGGCGAATGGACGCAGCGCAAGCCGCATGCGCGCGAACGAGCGGTGTCCGCGCAAAATGACCTATTGAAGCGCATGCAAGGCGAAGCAACCTGATGGACTTGATCCTGTGGCGGCACTGCGAAGCGGAGCCCGGCGAGCCCGA
>DASXPO010000139.1:0-11206 GCA_036493535.1 Casimicrobiaceae bacterium | reverse complement strand
GCGGGCGTGACTGCGCGATCCTCCTCGACCAGCCGGTTGCCGATTTGCTCCACTTGCCACGCGAGATCGCCGAGGTCGGTCAAGCCGACCATCCGACCGCTGCCCTTCAGCGTATGGAACTGGCGACGCACGGTGGCGAGTGCTTCGCGGTCCCCGGGATTGCGTGACAGCACGCGTTGATGCTCGGCAACCGTATCCAGCACTTCGGCCGCCTCGACGAGATAAATGTCGAGCAGCTCGGCGTCGAGCCCGCTCGTGTCGGTCGCGAGAAGGCGCTGCGTCTCCGCCGAGATCTCGGGCGCCGGCGCGACGCCGGTGTCCGCGATCATCTCGACCGCGGCGGCAAGCGCGTCGGTGCCGCCGGACTTGAACTCCTTCAGCGCCGCATCGGCTTGCGCAATCAAATCGACGTCACCGATCAATTCGGCGTCGTCGCGCAGCCCGGAGAGCTTGCGCTGCAATTCGTCGCGCGCCGCGGCATCGCTCGGCGCATTGTGAATGTCAGCCAGCAGTTGCGGCAGCTCAGTGCGAAGCTCCGCGACCGCGTCTTCAACCGATTCGGATTCGTCGGTCGGCGCAATGTTCGCCGCGCCCATCCGCCGCGCGATCAACGGCGCAATCAGTCGATCGCGATCGGGGCGCTGCTGCTCGACGGCTTCGATAAAAAAGCCGAGGCCGGATAACGATTCGGCGAGGAGCTCGAGCTCGTCATCGGTGACCGGCTCATCGGTCGTTGCATAGCGCTCGATCTGCTGCTCGCACATGACGAGCAGTCGTTCGGCGTCGCCGAGACCCAGCATGTTCATCGCGCCGCGTATCTGTTGACTGTCCCGCGCGAGCGTCGCCAGCTCGGCGCGCTTGGCGTTGTCGCGGAAGAACGCGTCGAGAACCTGTTCCATGTGCCGCAGATTTGCGCGAATCTCGCGGCCGACCTGGGAGAGCAGCATCCGCTCCTGCGCGCGCTTCGACATCTCGTCGAGCGCCGGGGCGCCCGTGCCGGTCGCCCGGCCGGCGCGCGCCGCTTCGAGACGTCCCAGCATCGCGTTCACCTGTGCGGGGAAATCGGGCGCGAGGCTCGAATAATTTTCGAACGCGCTCTCGGCGAGCAGCAGGGCGGTCGCGTACTCCATCGCAAACGGTTCGGAGACGCCCTGCGCCGGCAGCTTCTCGAGGCGTTCGACCAGCGCAGAGGCGAGCTTCGTGAGCGCCGCGTTCTTGATCTCGGATGCCTTCCCCTGCACCGACGCCATGGTCTGCTTCAGCTTGGGCAGATTTTCGGCACGACCGGCCGCGGCCTTGAGCCATGAATCCTTGGCACCGGTCAATTGCTCGCGCGCTTCGCGGAGCAACGGCTGAATGCGGACGACGTCTGCGGAGAGCACCTCGGCCGACGGGATGAGACCGGAGAGATTGAACGTCTTCTGAACGGCCTGGAGCTGCGGACCAATCGGCGCGCTGATGGCGACGTAATAGAGAACTTCGCGGCGCAGGCGATCGGCGACTTTGGCGCCGCCTTCGGAGACGCGCCGAATTTGCAAGTCGATGCGGGCCATCAACTGCTTCAAGCCGAAGCCGGATTCGAGTCCGCCGCTGACGATGCTTTCGAACAACGCGTCGGCGGTCCACCAGAACGCGCGCATGCTGGGGTGCGGCGTCACATCGGCGACGGCGGCGATTGCTTCGCGCATCGTCTTGCCGCCCTTTTCCTCGCCGCGCAACCACGACAGCAGACCGCGCTGATAGATCCGCCGCTGCTTGACGAGAAACGATGGCAGCTTCGCCGGCGCGATGGCGTCGCGCGGCGCGCTGCGCGGCGCGCGCGGACTCAGATCGGGATAGAACAGATCGGTCGGCGCAACGGCTTTTACGCCGCGCGCGAGTTGCATTGCCTCGAATTCGGGATACAGCTTGAGCGGAACGGGTAGCGCTCCGTTGACGAGCTCGTCCAAGAAGATGCGCAGCTTGCGGCAGGCGCGATCGATGAGCGAAACAATTGCCGGAACGTCGACCGTGTCGGGGTTCTCGAGTCGCGCGAGCTGCTTTTCGATTTCTTCCGTGTAGGCAGCAACGGCATCGAGGCCGACCATCAGGATGGCGCCGGACGCTTGATGAATGTGATTGCGCGCGTGCGCCAACGCCGACGTCGCAGTCGGATCGGCGGCGAATGCAGCGAGCGATTCGAGGCCTCGGCCGAGCGCCTGGTCGATCTCGCCCTGGACCCAGGACAAGGGTCCGACGTCAAACTCCTGTGCGGTCTCGGTCGGCAAGGCCGGAAGCTCCGTGGGCTCGATCTGCATCAATCGTAAAACGCATCAGGAAAGATCGAGCAAGATTCAGGCCGGGCCTTGAGAGCCTTGCGAGTCTCTCCGATCGCGAGCTGGCCTACACCTTGAAGCCGGCGACGGAACTTCGTAGTTCCGCCGCGAGCTTCGTCAATTGTCCGATCGATACGTTGGTCTGCTTCGTGCCTTCCGTCGTTTCCTCGGTGATCTTCAAGATGCCTTGCATGCCGCGCGTCACGTCGGCGACGGACGCCGATTGGGTTTGCGTTTGCGCCGAGATCCGACCGATCAATTCGGCGAGCTCGCGCGACACGCGCTGAATCTCCGCGAGCGCTTGTCCCGCCGCATCCGAAAGCTTGGCGCCCTCGACCACGCCGACCGTCGAACGATCCATCGCCGCGACCGCATCCTGCGTGTCCGACTGAATCGTTTTCACGATCGCCTCGATCTGCTTCGTCGCTTCGCCCGAGCGCTCGGCCAATCGCTGCACTTCTTCCGCGACGACGGTAAAGCCGCGTCCCGCTTCGCCGGCGGACGCCGCTTGAATCGCCGCATTCAGCGCGAGCACGTTCGTCTGTTCGGTAATGTCCGAGATCAACTCGACGATCTCGCCGATCTCGAGGGACGATTCGCCGAGCCGCTTGATCCGCTTCGACGTCTCCTGGATCTGCGTGCGAATTTCGTTCATGCCGGCGATTTGATTCTGTACGGCGCTTCCACCCTTTTCCGCGGCGGAGAGCTGAACCTGCGCGACCTTCGCCGATTGGGCGGCGTTTTGCGCGACTTCGGAAATCGCCTGCGCCATCGTCAATACCGACGCGGACGCTTGCTGAATCTCCTTGTTCTGCCGCTGCGACGCTTCGAACAGTCGATTCGAGATCGCTTGCGTCTCTTGCGTCGCCTTCGTCACCTGATCGGTCGCGGAATTGATGCCTTTGACGAGCGTGCGCAGCTCCTCGATCGTAAAGTTGATCGAATCGGCGATTGCGCCCGTGACGTCCTCCGTGACGGATGCCTGTACGGTGAGGTCGCCGTCGGCCAGGTTGCCCATTTCGTTCAGCAGGCGAAGAATCGCTTCCTGATTGCGCTTGTTCTCGCCTTCGCTTTCCGACGCGCGGCCCCGCGCATCCTCACGCGCCAGAATCCCGAGCAGCACGAGGCAGGCGAGCGCGAGCGCGCCGAAGACGATTGCGGCTGAAAACGTGACAACGTGCGTCTTGCCGCTGCCGTCGAATTCGCCGAGGAGCTTGGTCGTGTCCGCGTAAAGGGGCTCGCCTTCGTTGCCGATCGTGCGCGCCGATTGCTTGGCGCCTGCCAGGCGCGGCGCATTGGTCACGATTGCGGCAACGCCGGCGTCGAGCTTGGTCGCCCGCTTCGTGATCTCTGCGAGCGTCGCGCGCGCTTCGTCGCCGCGACCACCGCCTTGGCGCAACGCTTCGGCGCTTCGCGACAACGTCGCCAGCGTTTCACGGAACGCGGCACCGTCCTTGCTAAGCGTCGCGGCGATGTCCGCGTCGACGTCGTCCGCCGACGTCAACGTGACGACGTTCTTGGCGATTCTTTGGGCGAGCGTCGCCAGTTGCGATGCCTGCTCGACGTCGCGCGCCGACCCGCCGGCCTGCAGCATCTGCTGGCCGAGCTGCTGCGCAAGCTCCGGCAATCCTTTGACGCTTTCGCTCACCGCATCGCTGCCTTTCGCAACGGCGGCAATGGTTGGCTCGCTGCCGACCACGCGATCCAGATTGCCGCTCACGCGTTCCCAGCGCGCCTTGATCGCCTGCAACGTCTCGAGCTGCGATGGATCGGTCACTGCGGACAGCGAGACGCCGCGAACGACACCCCCGTTCAGGAACGCGTTGAGATCTTCGGTATAGCGATCGCGACTCTCGCGCGCCGCCTTCACCGCGCCGGGCTGCCCTTGCGCGGCCAATACGCTGCTCCGCGCCACGCGTTCCGACAGCATTTGCATGTCCATCGCAGCGGCAAATGACGCGGCCTGCTGCGACGCGTTGCGCCCGTCGAGGAACAGCATGAGGACGGCGAGCGCCAGAAATGCGATGAGCATTAAGCCCAGCGTCTGAATCTGTTTGGGCACCGGCAGATGACCGATCACCGGTAGCCGTTTCGATTTCGCCGCCGGCGACGGCGACGTCTTCAGCTGATCCATGATCGACACGGTCGCAAGCGGGTCGTAACGGGTTGCCGCCGTCGTGCCCATCTTGACCTGCGTCGTGGGCACGCCGATGTCCGTGTCGGGCGGCTCGGCGATCCTTTTCTTCTCACCGCCGACTCTGGCCACTTTCAGCGCCATGATTCCTCCGATTCCTATTGCGAAGGCCTAAAGGCCCACTTGCAAAAACGCGGCCGAGCGTGCGAGCTTGGCGAGATCGATCTCCTGCCAGCCGTTGCCCTCCTCGTCCATCCAGCGCTGCGCGTACCACTCCTGCGCATCGGCGGGCATCGCCGCCGGCGCGAGCTCCGCGACGTTGCGAAGTCCGAGCACGCGCTGCACGACGATGCCGGCGTTCAGTTCACAGGCGCGCGCGCCGAAGAGCACCAGTCGCGTCGCGGTCGAAGGGGCGAGAAGGTCGGCGCCCAAAAAGCCCGCAAAATCGATAACGCTGTACAGATTGCCCCGGACGTTGGATACGCCCAGGAACCATGGCCGCGTCATCGGCACCGTGACGATGTGCGGTAACGCGACGACCTCGCCTGCGTCGGCCAGCTTGATCAGCCAGCGGGTGCCGGCGCAGAGCAGTCCGAGTCGCGATGACTCGACTTGTGCGGCTGTCTTCGCAGCAAGCCGCGACGCGAGCTCCTGCTGGAATGTGCGTAGGTCGATGCGGGCGGCGCGGGCCATGGCAGTCGTGTCGATCAACCCATCGATTGGATCTTCGCGATCAGCTCGTCGCGATTGACCGGCTTCACAATGTAATCGCGCGCGCCCTGTCGAAGGCCCCAGATCTTGTCGGTCTCCTGGCTTTTCGACGTGCACATGATGATCGGAATGGAGCGCGTCTCCGGATCGCGGCTGATCGCACGCGTCGCCTGGAAGCCGTTCAAGCCGGGCATGACGACATCCATCAGGATCAAATCCGGCTTCAGATGCTTCGACTTGTGAATCGCGTCTTCGCCGTTGTCGCTCGCCACGACCTCGAAGCCCGCCTTCGTCAGCATGTCGTTCAACACGTGCCGCTCGGTCGGAGAATCGTCGACGATCAGGATTTTTCGGATGGCCATGGCGGGTATCGTTTGAGTGTCGGCGTCATGCGGCGGCGGCGCGTGCGTGCGTCGCGACGGCTTTGAGAAGGCTTTCCTTCGTAAATGGTTTGGTCAGGTACTGATCCGATCCCACCATCCGACCCCGGGCGCGGTCGAACAAGCCGTCTTTCGACGACAGCATCACGACGGGTGTGTCATGAAACCGCGCGTTTTTTTTGATGAGCGCACAGGTCTGATAGCCGTCGAGACGCGGCATCATGATGTCGACGAATACCAGATCGGGCTGATGGTCGGCGATCTTGGCCAATGCGTCGAAACCATCTTCCGCCAGGATCACCGTGCAACCGGCCTGGAGCAGAAAGATTTCGGCGCTGCGGCGAATCGTGTTCGAGTCGTCGATCACCAGCACCTTGACGCCTTGCAAAGAATTGCGCTCCGACACTTCGCCCCCCGACATCGCCCATGACAGATCCCGGCGCAGAGTCTGCCACGAGACCCAGGGTTTGCCTAGAGCATAAACCTTGCCGGAATCGGCACTTGCAGCGGAAACCTCATAAAAAGCAACACGGACGCAAGTTTCCGGTGCTGCGCACTGCCGCAGTGCGTCAGGGCGTGACTATCTACGGCTTGTAGTACACGACCCCCCACTCGCAGATAGCGCGAGCTCGCTGCCCCCAGAAGGCGCCGTAGTTCGCGCCTCGGGACGGCCCTTCGGCGCGAATGTACAGATCTAGCGGCCGAGGAACATCCGGTACGCGGGATTCGCGGTTTCCTCGACATAGTCGTAGCCCAGCCGATCGAGGAAACGGCGAAATCCCACCTTGTCGCCCGACGGCACTTGCATGCCGACCAACACCCGGCCGTGGTCGGCGCCGTGGTTGCGGTAGTGGAAGAGGCTGATGTTCCATCCGGCGCTCATGCTGTCCAGGAAACGCATCAGCGCGCCCGGCCGCTCGGGAAACTCGAAGCGATAGAGGATTTCGTCGGTCGCGTTGGGTGCATGACCGCCGACCAGATGACGAACGTGCAGCTTCGCCATTTCGTTGTCGGACAAGTCGGACGCATCGATCTTGCGGCGCGCGAGCTCCCGCAACAGCTCGGCGATCTCCTGCCGATTGCGCACTTCGATGCCGACAAAGAGATGCGCGATCTTCGGATCGGCGTAACGGTAATTGAACTCGGTCACGTTACGGTTGCCGAGCAGCGCGCAGAACTCGCGAAAGCTGCCAGGCCGCTCCGGAATCGTGACGGCCAGGATGGCTTCGCGTTGCTCGCCCAGCTCCGCGCGTTCGGCGACGAAGCGCAGCCGGTCGAAGTTCATGTTGGCCCCGCATGCAATCGCGACGTAATCGCGGTCACGCGCCCGATGCCGTTCGACCCAGGCCTTGACGCCCGCGATCGTCAGCGCGCCGGCCGGCTCGAGGATCGAGCGCGTGTCCTCGAAGACGTCCTTCAGCGCGGCGCAAGTCGCGTCGGTGTCGACCCGAATCACTTCGTCGACATACGCTTTCGCGAGCCGAAACGTCTCCTTCCCGACTTGCTTCACCGCAACGCCGTCGGCAAAGAGCCCGACGTGCGGCAGCACGACCCGGCGCCCCGCTTCGAGCGAACGCGCCATCGCGTCCGAGTCGCTCGGCTGAACGCCGATGATCTTTACATCGGGCCGCACCCGCTTCACGTACGCCGCAATGCCGCCGATCAGCCCGCCGCCGCCGATTGCAACGAAGATCGCATCGAGCGGACCCTGGCGCTGGCGCAGGATCTCCATCCCGATCGTTCCCTGACCGGCGATCACCTCCGGGTCGTCGTAGGGATGGACGAAGGTCGCGCCCGACGTGCGTTGTAATTCGAGCGCCTTCGCATATGCGTCGGAGTACGAGTCGCCGTGCAGCACGACCGTCGCGCCGCGGGCTTCGACAGCGTTGATCTTGATGTGCGGCGTCGTGATCGGCATGACGATCGTCGCCTTGCAGCCGAGCTTTTGAGCCGCCAGCGCGACACCTTGCGCATGGTTCCCGGCCGATGCCGCGATCACGCCGCGCGTGCGATTCGCCGCGCTCAAATGCGCCATCTTGTTATAGGCGCCGCGCAGCTTGAACGAGAAGACGCTTTGCTGGTCCTCGCGCTTCAGCCAGACGCGGTTGCCCAGGCGCTGCGACAGCGTCGGCGCGAGGTCGAGCGGCGTCTCGACGGCGACGTCGTAGACTTTCGCGGTGAGAATTTTTTGTAGATAGTCGATGGGCATCGCGAATGGACCCGCACGATCCGACGTGGAGCGTAGCAGGGTCGTGCGGCCTCCCGGGTGTTTCTGCTAACCTCGCGCGGCCATGGCCCGGGAAAGCGCAGAACCGTCGCCGACGACACTCGCCGTCGTCGACATGGGCTCGAACAGCTTTCGGCTCGAGCTCGGGCGCGTCGAAGGCGATCAGATCTTTCGACTCGATACCTGGCGTGAAACGCTGCGGATCGGCGCGGCGATCGACACGAACGGCCGCATTGTCGCCGCGGCACGCCACGCCGCGTTGCACTGTCTCGCTCGTTTCGCCGAGCGGCTGCGCGGGCTGCATCCCTCCGCGGTGCGCGCCGTTGCGACGAATACGTTTCGCGTTGCCCGCAACGCCGGACAGTTTCTGCGCCAGGCCGAGGCCGCGCTGGGCTTTCCGATCGACGTCATCTCGGGCCACGAGGAAGCGCGGCTCATCTATCTCGGCGTCGCCCATGTGCTCCCGCCGTCCGATGCGCCCCGTCTTTGCATCGATATCGGTGGCGGATCGACGGAGTTCATCATCGGCCGCGGCCTGGAACCCGAGCGTCTTGAATCATTGAAGATCGGCTGCGTCAGCTACACGCAGCGGTTTTTTCGGGATGGACAATTGCGCGCCGAGGCGTTCAAAGCGGCCGAAACGAGCGCCCGCGCCGAGATCGAAGCGATCGCGCGGGAATTCGGACGTCCGCACTGGCGTGAGGCATACGCATCTTCCGGAACCGCGCTGGCGCTCGCCGAAATTCTCGAGCAGAACGGAATGTCCGGCGGCGGCATCACGCCCGGCGGACTCGCGCGGCTGCGCAAGCGGATGGTCGGCGCGGGCCACGCCAAGCGTCTGCGTCTCGCGGGACTCAAGCCGGAGCGCACGCCGGTTCTGGCGGGCGGCTACGCGATCATGTCGGCGGCGCTAGCGCTGCTCGATGTGCCGCGGATCAACCCCGTCGGCGGCGCGATGCGTCTCGGCGTGCTCTACGATTTACTCGGCCGTCGCGTGCGGCGCGACATGCGGCAAGTGACGGTCGAGCGTTTCATCGACCGTTATCGCATCGATCGCGCGCACGCGGTCCGCGTGGCGACGATGGCGAGAGCGCTCTATGAATGCGCCGCAGCGGCGCCTTCGGCGGAGGCTGCGCAAAGGATGGAATGGGCCGGATTGCTGCACGAAGTCGGCTATACGGTGTCGCATCTCGGCTTTCACAAGCACGGCGCCTACATTGTCGAAAACGCCGACATGCCCGGCTTCTCGTCGCGGGAGCAGCACACGCTCGCGTTACTCGTCCTCGGCTGTCGCGGCGGGCTGTCCAAGATGGCGCCATTGCTCGCTGACGTCGATGTGCGCGCGCAACTCCTCGCGCTTCGTCTCGCGGTTCTCTTTCATCACGCTCGCGGGCCGATCGACACGCCGCGGATCGTGCTGAAAGTCGACCAGACGATTCGATGCTCGGTCGCGTCACGTTGGATCAAAGCCCATCCGCTGTCCGCGCATTTGCTGGCCAAGGAGCGCGAGGAGTGGACGGCGCTCGGTCACCCGTGGAGCGATTCGCGCTGATCCGCCGCGTCCATCGCCCGATGCCGCCGGAGCGCTTCCAGTACGCCCGACGCAATTCGTTGCGGACGTTCACCCAATCCGAAACACAATGACGGCTCGCCGCGCGGGTCGACCTCGACAATTTTTTGTCCGATACTGACGCGCGCGCCACGCGCGGAGAGTCCGCGCAGGGCGCCCGACAGCGGCGCGGTGATCGGTTCGCCATCGAGCGTCGCGACGTCGTCGCCCGCGACCACGCACTCGCCGATGCCACGCTCGGTATGGAAACGCCCCGCGCGCGGCGCGTAAACATACCGTTCGCGTCCGGCGCCGCCGATTCGCCGCGGTTCGCCTTCGAATGGCTTGGTCATGCCGGCTTCGAGGACAGCGCCCAAATCACTGCCCCATGCAGTCTCGATCGCGATGTCGGCGTGGACGCCGGCTACGAATCCGGGCCCCAATCCGATCGTCAGCAAAGCAGCGCCTTGCTTGAGTGATGCCGGCGCTCGCCGCTTAATCACCCGCGCGTCCACGATCGCGATGGGCAGAAGCGCTGCCGCAACGCCTTGCCACGACCACGTCGTCGCCGCGACCATGTCGCGCCGGTCGAGCACGAACGGAATGCTTCGAACCGACGCACAAAAGCATGCATCGACGCCGGCGAGCGAGGCGGCTCCGACATACCAGGCGTCGGTGTACGCCATCCCGCGTCGCGTCCACGGAGGATCGGCCTGATCGATCAGCACGACGGCGCAACCGGCGCGATGCAACGCATGTGCAACGGCCGAGCCGACATCGCCGCAGCCGATGACGATCGCGGCCGGGCGAATCTCCGGTTCGCGCATTGACCCATTCACGCGTTGCATGAGGCATCCTGCAACGCGGATACGACAGGCTGATGAAATTGCGGATCAGGTGCGCGTACCGTCCGCAAACTTCAGTACATCGCGCGTGCGCCGCGCAACGAGCAGTGGAAGAAAATCGGTGATGCGCGCAAGCGGCTTCAACTGCAAATAAACATCCTCGTAGATCGGACGAATCTCGACGACGGGCCGGCGAATCTCGTCCGCCAAGGCTGCCATCACGCCGCTATGCAACGATTCCTCATCGAGATTCGCAAAGATCGAAACCATTGAAGTTGGCATCCTCGAAACCGCGTGATGTCACGTGTTTGTCACATTACTCACGCGTTGTGTGGAGAATTCGATTCCTAGATAAAGTCGGGCCCGACCACCACTTTGAGCACGATCGCCGAGCCTCCATCGCGCACGCGATTCGACAGCCACCATACGGCGCCTTTGCGGATCGACCAGTACGCTTCTTCACCGGAGAGCAGAAACGATGCGATCATGCCGAGCGTCGGCTGATGACCGACCAGCATGACCGGCTCGCGCGAGTCGGGCCAGTTGGCGGCCGCGAGCGCGGCGCTCACCGACGCGCCCGGCGCGATCTCGGGGACCGTCCGCGATTTCCGCTGCAGCGCCTGCGCCGTTTGCTGCGCGCGATCGGCCGGCGACACCAGGATGCGGCATGAATCGGGCAGATGGCGCTCCAGCCATTCGGCCATTCGCTCCGCTTGCTTGATGCCTTTCGAGGTGAGTCGCCGCCCCATATCGGGCTCGCCGGGCTCCGCTTCGCAGTGCCGCCACAGGATCAAGTCCATCAGGTTGCTTCGCCTTGCATGCGCTTCAATAGGTCATTTTGCGCGGACACCGCTCGTTCGCGCGCATGCGGCTTGCGCTGCGTCCATTTGCCGTCGGCACCCAAGTCCCAAGCATCGCAGTTGTCCGACAGGTAAACGTCGAGCCCCTCGTCGATGACCCGGCGCTTGAGCTCGGCATCCTGCACGGGAAATGCGACTTCGATGCGACGGAACATGTTCCGTCCCATCCAGTCCGCCGACGCGAG
>DASXPO010000138.1:0-11887 GCA_036493535.1 Casimicrobiaceae bacterium | reverse complement strand
CCTTTGGCAATGGCGGCATGATCGCGAATCGTCTGCAGCGCAAGATCGCGGGTGTGAAAGTGCTGTTGCAACCGACCCCACAGCTCGGCGCGCTGATTCCACAATCCTTCGACGACGAGCTCGAGCGAGCTGTTCCCGGTTGCCTTGGCGATGCGCAGATGAAAATCACGATCGGTCGCCTCGCGGGCAGCGAAGTCGTCGGTTAGCGTTTCCAGCCGGGCAACGCTCTGTGCAAGCGCTGCGAAGTCTTCCGCCGTTCCATTGGTGGCGGCGAGCGCCGCGATCTCGCCTTCGATCAATTTGCGCGCATCGAGCAGCTCGAATGGGCCTGGCCCGGAGTCGGCACTTGTGCCATGCGTCGCCGCATTCAGCGAAGTGACGAAAATGCCGGTGCCGACGCGCACCTCGACGAGATGGCTCATTTCGAGGGAAATAATTGCTTCGCGAACCGACGTGCGCGAAACGCCTAGGGACACGGCAAGCTCGCGCTCGGCCGGCAGCCGCGATCCCGGCGGAAATTCGCCGCTTGCGATCAACTGGGCGATTTGATCGGCAATCTGGCGATAAAGACGCTTCGGCTCGACAGCCTGCAGCGGCACAGCGCGATCCTCCTCACGCCGATTCGCCGGCGCCTGTTTTCAAGCTTCTTGTTGCCGCTGTGGGATGCGGCATTGCATTCGATCTTAGCCGCAGGCCGCACTCTGGTCAAGTTGTCGGACCACTAGACCAATGCCGCCAAGCTATCAACGTGTCGTACCCAGGCGCCCCGCGATCACCCACAGAAAACACAGACAACCGCCGACCATGGCGGCGCTGCCCGCAAGAAGCAGTGTGCCGACCTGAAAGCCTCCCAACCAATATTGGCCCGCCGCGCGAATGGCGATTGCGCCGACGCAGAGCAAGGCGCCGGCGATACCTGCAATGCGGCCGAGCAACAGCAACATCTCGTTCATTTCTCCTCCCGGACGATAGCGCTTGATCTCACTCGATGTCCACGCTCTTGAAGTGCCCCGATTTCCCGCCGCTCTTTTCGAGTAATCGCACGCCCTCGATGCGCATGGCGCGATCGACGGCCTTGCACATATCGTAGATCGTGAGCAACCCGATGGCCGCGCCGGTCAGCGCTTCCATTTCGACGCCGGTTCGAGCGATGGTTTCCGCCGTCACTTCGATGGCGACAGCACTCGCACGATCATCGAATGCGTAGGTGACAGCGATCCGTGTCAGCGGCAACGGATGGGCGAGCGGAATCAGCTCGGAGGCACGCTTCGCGGCCTGGATGGCGGCGACCCGCGCAACGCCCAGCACGTCGCCTTTTTTCGCATCGCCGCCGCGAATGAGCGACAGCGTTTCATTGCGCATGACGATCCGACCGCCGGCTCTGGCGATGCGCTTCGTCGTATCCTTTGCGGCGACGTCGACCATATGCGCCTGACCGGCCGCATCGAAGTGGGTAAAATGCGCATCCGGATCGGCGGCGCCCGCTGCCGACGTCGTGCCATTGGCGGACGGCGCATGCTTGGATCGGGAAGGTGGGCGTTTCATCGCCGCCGGAGATTGCCATTGAACTTAGGCAAGGCGTCGAATCTTAGCATTTAGGGCATTGATCGCTTTTCTCCACTCACGTTGCCATTGTCGCTTTCCTCCTCGCTTGAGCGGTGCCGGCTGCGCCGGACGACCGCCACCGTTTTGGTCGCCGCGCTCGCGCTTGCGCCGGACGCGCAAATCCAGGTCGCCGTCGCCGCGACACAGACGCCTTCGGCATCGGAGCAGACGGGACCCGCTGCCGGGGCGTCGCTACCGGAATTCGGTACCGTTCGGCCGGCGCCGGCGCCGGTTGCGCCTGCGCCTTCCGCAACGGCATTGCCCGATTTGGGCGATGCCGCGCAAGCCGATTTCTCGCCGGCTCAGGAACGCAAGCTCGGCGAGACCATCATTCACCAGCTGCGCGCATCCGGCGCGTACATGAACGATCCCGAAGTCAACGATTACCTGAACGAGCTCGGGCACCGATTGATCGCGGGCTCCAAGGACATCAAGCAGGACTTCGAATTCTTCGCCGTTCCGGATTCGACGATCAACGCGTTCGCGCTGCCCGGCGGCTACGTCGGCGTTCACTCCGGGCTCATTCTGTTGACCCAAACCGAATCCGAGCTTGCGAGCGTGCTGGCGCACGAAATCTCGCACGTCACGCAGCACCATATCGCGCGCATGATCGCGGGTCAGAAAGATACGATGCTGATGACGCTTGCAGGTCTCGCGTTGGCGGTTCTCGCGTCGCGTTCGCACAGCAGCTCGAGCGGGGATGTGACGCAAGCGGCGGTCGCGGCTACGCAGGCGGCCGCGATTCAGCAGCAGATCAATTTCACCCGCGAAAATGAATACGAGGCCGACCGGATCGGCTTTCAGCGCCTCGACGCGGCGGGTTTCGACGTCAATGGAATGGCGACGTTCATGGAGCGTCTGCAGCGCTCCGCGCGTTTCGTCGAAGGCAGCGTGCCGAGTTATCTGCGCGATCACCCGGTAACCTACGAGCGGATCGCCGAAGCCCAGTCTCGGGCGGCCGGACACCCGTATCGTCAAGTCGTCGATTCGCTCGACTTCCATCTCGTCCGGGCGCTACTGCGAAGCTACGAGGGCGAGCCGAGAGACGCCGTGCGCTTCTTCGACGACTCGCTCGCCGAGCGGAAGTACAACAGCGAGATCGCTGCGCATTACGGACTCGTTGCGTCGTTGCTCCGCGCGAAAGATTACCCGCGCGCGAAGAAGGAGCTCGCCGCGCTCGAGAAAATGGCGCCGCCGCATCCAATGATCGACGCGATCGGCGGTCACGTCTATCTCGACAGCGGCGACATCCCCATCGCGATCAAGCGTTTCGAGACTGCGCTTGCGAAATATCCGAACAAGATGCAGCTCGTCTACGACTATCCGGAAGCGTTGATGAAGGCGGGTCGCAATGTGGAAGCCGCCGCGTTCGCCGAGCGCCAGCTTCTTCGCTTCAGCAACGACGGGCCGTTGCATCAAGTCGCGGCGCGCGCCTACGCCGCGCTCGACAAGAAACTGCTGCAGCACAAACACCAGGGCGAATTCTACGCGTGGCAGGGCAACCTCAAAGGCGCGGTGGATCAGTTCGAGCTCGCGTCCAAGGCAAACGATGGTGATTTTTATCAGGCATCGGTCGTCGACACGCGGTTGCGCGCGCTGAAGCGTGAAGTGGTCGAGCAGCAGAAGGCCGGATTCGGAAGATCCGGTTAGCCGCACAAGATTTTCCTACCTGTTTCGGTAGGATCAGAACGGCTCGCTGTTACGTGCAACAGGTGCGCAACGCGCACTCAATTCCGAAGATGCGTCCCACGACGCCGCGCTCCGTGCGGCGCGCAGTCGCCATGGCTGCGGCATCGCTCTCCGAGGGGACCGCCATGAAAATCCTGGTCGTGGACGACCATCCGCTGATCGTTCGCGCGCTCGAGCAGTCCCTGCCGCATGTCGATCCTCGTTTCGATGTCATCGCGTCCGCAAATCGCGAACAAACGCTGACTGCGCTCGCACGCTATCCCGATTGTGCGCTGGTGCTGCTCGATCTGACGCTTCCCGGTGCGCATGGGTTCGATCTTCTGGCGGAGCTGCGCCTCGACTATCCTTGTTTGCCGATTGTTGTCTTGTCCGCAACGAATGACCGCGCGACGGTCGGTGCGGCGTTGGCTGCGGGCGCGCGCGGCTACGTGTCCAAAACAGCGAGTCCGGACGCGCTACTCGACGCCATCCGCACGGTTCTAGGCGGTGCGCGTGGCGTGACCGTCGATATCGCGCACGGTGGCGCGCGTCCGTCGAACATGCCAACGCGAGGCCTCGGCCTCACGCAGCGGCAAGCCGAAGTGCTGCAACTTCTCGTGCAGGGAAAACCGAACAAGCTGATCTGCCGCGATTTGCGGTTATCGGAGGGAACGGTCAAGGTGCACGTCAGCGCGATTCTCAAGGCGCTCAACGTCCATTCGCGTTCGCAGGCGATCGTCGAGCTGACGCGACGCGGTGTCGCGGTCGATGCGCTTTCGGAGCGACGCTGACCTATCGGTGACGCAACGAATGACGCATCGGCGCAGCGCATGACGTCTCCGCTCGCATCGGTTCCACCGGCGTTGATTGCGCGCGCGCGTGCCGACCAGGTCGCAACGCTTTATTCGCGTTGGCATCTGACGTCGATCTCGATGGGCCTCGGCGCCGCCATCTGGTGGGTCGCGCTATGGGATCATGTGGCGCCCGGCGCAATGATCGCCTGGCTCGCGTTGATCGCGCTCAATCAGGTCTGGCGCGGCGTGCTGGCGCGCACCTGGCAGCGTGCGCGTCCGGGTGCTGCCGCTGCGCTTCGTTGGGGTGGCTATTGGACGATCGGCGCGACGCTCGCGGGCGCGCTGTGGGGTGCAGCGGCATGGGCAACCTATCCGGCGTCGCCGCCGCACGAGGCGTTGCTGATCGTCTGCATGTTCGGTGTCGCGCTCGGCGGCCTCAATACCACCGCCGTGTATCGACCGTCGTTCTACGGCTTCGTTCTGCCGGCGCTCGTGCCGCTCATCGTGCGCGTCGCGCTAATCGGCGATTCGGTGCATCTGTTCACGGCGTTCGTGATGGCTGTCGTGCTGGCGTTCGTCGTCGCGTTTGGACATCGGCTGAACGATGTGCTCACGCAATCGCTCGCGATCCGCTACGAGAACGTCGATTTGATCGATGAGCTCCGCGCGCGCACGCGTGCCGCGCAAGAAGCGCGCGGCGCGGCCGAGGCGGCCAACCGCGCCAAGAGCCAGCTCCTTGCCGCGGCCAGTCACGACTTGCGGCAGCCGCTGCACGCGCTCGGGCTCTACGTCGCCGCGCTCGCGGCACGCGCCCGGGACAGCGAATGGCGCGGGCTCGTCGGCAGCGTGCAGTCCGCGGCGGAGACGCTCGATTTGCAATTCGCGCAGCTCCTGGACTTGTCGCGGCTCGAAGCGGGCGCGCTGCGTCCCGAACGCCAGAGCGTCACGCTGGCGCCGCTGCTGGCGCGAATCGGCGCGGAATTCGCCCCGCAAGCGGCCGCGCGGGGTTTGACGCTCACGATCGTCGCCACGAGCCTCATTGTCGAAAGCGATCCCGCATTGCTCGCGCGCATCGTCCAGAATCTCGTCGCCAACGCCGTGCGGTACACGCCACAAGGTGGCATCGTCGTCGGCGCGCGCCGCCGCGGTGCCCGCGTTGCCGTCGAAGTCGTCGATACGGGAATCGGCATCGCGCCCGACCACCAGACGCGCATCTTCGAGGAGTTCTATCAAATACGAAACGATGTCGCGACCGACCGACCGGACGGCGGCATGGGTCTCGGTCTCGCGATCGTTCGTGGGCTCGCCGATCTGCTTCGCCATGACATCGGCGTCGTCTCGCGACGGGGGCACGGTTCGCGTTTTTCGATCGTGGCGCCGCGCGTAAGGAAACCGCCTGCGCCGCGTCCCCGTTGTTGGGCCGAGGCGTCGGCAACGCACACGCTCGACGACGTCGTGGTCGCGGTGATCGACGACGATGCGGCGTCCGTCGATGCAATGCATGCGCTGTTCGATACGTGGGGCGCAATGGTCGTCGGAGGCGACGATGTCGAGTCGTTGCTCGATCGTTGCGGCGACGTCGGCCGCTATCCCGACTTGATCGTCGCCGATTTGCGCCTGGCCCGCGGTGCGTCCGGTGTCGATGCGATCCTTCGCTTGCGCAACGAATTCGGCGAAGCGATTCCTGCGCTCGTCATTTCTGGCGATACGGGCAGCGAAGCCGAACGAAGAGTTCGCGAGGCCGGCCTCGGCCTGCTTCCGAAACCGGTCATTGCGGCGAAGCTCAAATCAGCGGCCCTTGCGCTCCTCTCCTCCGCCAAGAATGCCGCGCCGTCGGCGCTACACTCCACGCGTGACGCATGAACCGGCACCGTCCGCACCCGCGACGCCCCAACGCATCCTTCGTCGCGTGGATGCCATCGCCATTATCGTCGGCATCGTCATCGGCGCGGGCATCTACAAGACGCCGTCGGTCGTCGCAGGCATTGCCGGCGACGGCGGATGGGCGATCACGCTGTGGCTGCTCGGCGGCGTCGTGTCTTTCATCGGCGCGCTCTGCTACGCAGAGCTTGCGACGACCTATCCCGATGCCGGCGGCGATTATCACTTCCTGACGCGCGCATTCGGCCGCGATGTGAGCTTTCTCTACGCCTGGGCACGGGCGACCGTGATCACCGCCGGCGCCATCGCGCTGCTTGCTTTCGTATTCGGCGACTATGTATCGACGATCGTGTCGCTCGGGACACGCTCGAGCGCCTGGTGGGCGGCGCTCATCGTCATTGCGCTGACGGTAATGAACATCGTGGGGCTGCGCGTGTCGGTGCGCGCGCAAAACGTGCTCACGGTCATCGAGGTCGTCGGGCTCGTCGTTGTCGTCATTGCCGGGCTCGTCGCCCGTGCAGCGCCCATCATCGAGCCGACGCCGTTCACGGCGACGCCCGATATCGGCAAGTTCGGTGCCGCGATGATCTTCGTGTTGCTGACCTACGGCGGCTGGAGCGAATCCGCGTATATCGCAGGCGAATTGAAGGGTCGAAGCGCAATCGTCGACGCGCTCCTCGCGAGCCTCGCGATCATCGCAGTCGCTTATGTGGCCGTGAATGCCGCATTGCTGAACGGGCTTGGATTTTTCGGGCTCTCCCGCGCGCACGCACCAGCCGCGGATTTGATGGCGCGCGCGTTCGGTACCGCCGGCGCAAACACACTCGCGGGACTCGTCGCCGTCGCGACGCTGACGTCGATCAATGCCACGATGATCGTCGGCGCACGCAGCGACTATGCGATCGGTCGCGACTGGTCAGCGCTCGCCTATCTCGGTCGCTGGAACCGACTGCGAGCGGCCCCGATCGCCGCATTTCTTCTTCAAGCGGCGATTGCCTTATCGCTGATCGCATTCGGCTCGATGCAATTCGATGGCTTCGAAGCGATGGTCAACTTCACCGCACCCGTCTTCTGGGGCTTTCTGCTGCTGGTCGGCGTCGCGCTGTTCGTGTTACGCATCCGCGATCCCAAAACGCCGCGACCGTTTCACGTGCCGCTCTACCCGCTGACGCCGCTGTTGTTCTGCGCATCGTGCGCGTTCCTGCTCCAGTCGAGTCTCACCTACGCCGCCAGCAACGACGCCGTTCACGTCGCGCTACTGGTAATGGCCACCGGCGTCGTGGCGTTGATCATCGTCCGCATTTGGAGCCGCCGCGCTCAGCGGCGCTGAACACCCTTTCCGGTCATCGGCACGAAGCGCACGCGAAGGACGACACGCTTGTCGATCGTTCCGTCAGCGCGTTTTTCGACGAGCAACATGTCCTGCCCGCCATCAACTGCATCGACCGGAATCGCCATCTTGCCGCCCGCCTTCAGTTGTGCGATCAGCGGCTCCGGGATGAAGGGCGCCGCTGCGGTGACGATGATTCCGTCGAAGGGCGCATGCTCGGGCCAACCCTGATAGCCATCGCCGACTCGTACGCGAACATTCCGATATCCGAGTGTTTCGAGGCGCGTCGCCGCGGCCCGGCCGAGCGCTTCCACGATTTCCATCGAATAGACCTCTTTCACGATCTCGCTCAATACCGCCGCTTGATAGCCCGAGCCCGTTCCGATCTCCAGCACGACGTGTCCAGGCCGCGGATCGATCAAGTCCGTCGATAGCGCGACGATGTAGGGCTGCGAGATCGTCTGGCCGACACCGATCGGCAGAGGCTCGTTGCGGTACGCGGAGCGTGCGTGAGATTCGGCGACGAAGCGATGGCGCGGCACTTTGGCGATCGCCTGCATGACGGATTCGGCAAAGCGCTCGCGACCGGTCTCCGCCTTGGTCGCCGTGGCCATGGCCGCGATTTCCGCGGCCATCTGTCGGCGCTCACGCGCAAAATGGTCATCGGTTACCGGTGTGGCTTGGAACGGCGCAAGGAGCGGCGCGATCAACGCGCAGATCGCGCCGCGCAATTTCGTTTTCCCCACACGGCCCTCCGCTGCGGTCGGCGGGCTCCAGTGACCGCTACTGCCTCACGAGTACGCGCACTTAGTGCGCTTGCGAATGCCGGCCGCCTTGCTTCGAAATATTGGTTACCGCGCTTGCTGTCAACGACCCGTCTTCCTTGAGGGCAAGATCGCCGAGCGAAACGATGCCAACCAAGCGTTTGTCTCGATTCAGCACCGGTAGTCGGCGCACCTTCATCTCGCCCATGTTACGGGCGATGTCCTTGAGCTCCTGGTCGTCGAAGCAATAGAGAACCTCGCGACTCATGATTTCCCTGATCGGCGTGTCCGGTGATTTGCCTTCCGCCACCGCGCGGACCGCGATGTCGCGATCGGTGATCATGCCAACCAGGCGATCGTCCTGTCCGACGGGCAACGCGCCGGCGTCGATCTCGGCCATCATTCGCGCTGCATCGCGAATCGACTGCGTGGGATTGACGAACTGCACATCGCGCGTCATGCATTTGCTGACCTTCATCGCATACCTCCATCGATGGAATGGGTTCGATAGACGGGCTCGGGCTCAACCGGGCCCGGAATACCGTCATCCAATTTGTGACACCGAAGCGTGCGCGGGGTTCGCGACAAAGATCCGCCGCGGCATGCTCGGTTGCTCGAACCGAAGCAACCGCGGCGGGAGGAGGAAAAGGGTGGTCCCGCGCGTGGCCGCGGGGGGGTGTGCGGCGCCGGAAAATTCCAGCCGCGGGACCATTGATCGTCGATTTACGCGCTAAGTCATGAATCCGAGATCGGCCGTCGCAAAACGACCGAGGTTGGGGAAAATCGCATTGAGGTCGGTGCCGTGGCGATGCCGAACCATTTGATCCAAGCACCGTTGTTGCCCGAATCGTCGGGACCGCTCACCGTCATCTGGGGAAATGTGCCATACGGATCGCCGCCGCGCACGGCATCCCCCGTCAGCAATGCATGGCCATCCCACGCGTGATCGTAGAAACGATAGAGCGGCGTGCGGCCATCGGCGGACGCCGTCGCGGCGTAATACGCAGGTCCCTCGAATGTGAACACCGGATAGTTGGCGATGACCGCATTCTTTTCGGCTTCGGAGATCGTGTAGAAATGCGTGCCGAGCTGCGTGTTGAAAAAACGGTAGACGGGCGACGTGTCACTTTGCTGCGGGGAAGCGTCGAGGGCCGCCGCAAGCTCGGAATGCGCGAGCGCCGCAAGGCCGAACGCGAAAAATGCCGAACGTACGCATGCGGCGACGCAAAAGCGCCGCAACGGCTCGGTCGTCGCGTTGATCTGTGCCCCCATACCCACCCCCTGCCCGCGAAGCGCTCGGGCGTCCCTGTGGCCCCGAAACCCTGGAGCGGCGCACCTCGGCACGGCGTATCGAGAACACCAGCCGGCGCACCCGCCGACATCGATTATTCCGCGTAAGTATTCGCTTTACAACTTATCTTCGACGATCGACGACGAGCGGCGTCGAATCGGTTGATTTCATGCGACTGACATTGTTTCTACTCACGTTAATGTCTTGTTTATTATGCAATAGCGTTTGCGGCCCATCCGTGCAATATTGCAATGGCTCGAGCGCTCCTCCGACAGACGGACCTGCATAAAAAAGGGCGCGATGCCGACGGCACCGCGCCCTTTGCCCGATAAGCGCGAAGCGCTACACGAGCGCTGCGTTTCCGGTTATCCGCCGTGACGCTCGAGCATCTTTTGACGGAAGCTCTCCATCCGTGCCATCCGTTGGGTGATCGCGTTCTTGACGATGGCTTTCTGGTCCGCCGAAAACGTCGCATAGAGCGCAAGCCATGTGCCGCGCACTTGCTTGCGCAGCGCGCTGTTGGCAGCCTGGACATCGTCGCTGACCGCTGCGACTGCACCGAGGTCCGGCTCCGCTTTGGCGAGCTCGGTCGTCATCGCATTTTTGATCCTCTGCATGTTGGCACGTCCGGTGTCGCGCGCCGCCTTCGTCTGGGCGATGGCGTTGTCCCACATCGTCTGCTGAGACGTGTTGAGATTGAGCTGACCTTTGAGCGCTGCGATGCCGAATGAAGCATCGCCGCCGTGGTGGCCATGCGGTCCCGGCTGCGCGAGCGCAACCGCGCCGGTGAACGAGATCAGCGCCGCGGCAGACACGACCGCGATGCGCTTCATGAAACGGGTATTCATATAAGGCCTTTCCTCGAGTGGACTGTGTGATTTCATCAGCCCTGCGACCGCATCGTTCGCGGCTTCACGGCGGATTCGAGTTGTTAGGGTCGCATTGTCTCGTCTCGTTCAATGGCGAAGCAACGCCATTGCAACCGGACATTGCGCGCGTCGTCGAGCGTTACAATCGGTTACAAGGAGCAGCCGTTGGAATCCGAACAGCGCGCTCTAAGCTACGAACACGCGAGCACATACGATCATGGCCAGCAAATCGTCTTCTCCGAAAATCCTTGTCGTCGACGACGACGCGCGCTTGCGCGACCTCCTCACGCGTTATCTTTCCGAGCAGGGATTTCAGGTGGCGGCGTTGGCCGACGCGAGTCAGCTCGACAAGAAACTGCAACGCGACCCGCCTCATCTCGTCGTGCTCGATCTGATGTTGCCCGGAGAAGATGGCTTGACCGTCTGCCGCCGACTGCGCGGCGCAGGCGAGACGGTGCCGATTATCATGTTGACCGCAAAAGGGGAGGATGTCGATCGAATCGTCGGGCTCGAGATGGGCGCCGACGATTATCTGCCGAAGCCGTTCAACCCGCGCGAGCTCGTCGCGCGCATCCACGCGGTGCTGCGCCGACATGGCGAACGGTCTGCGATGGGCGCGCCGACCGAAGAGGGTCTCATCCGGTTCGGCAAGCACACGCTCGACCTGGCCGCGCGCACGCTCGAGCGCCACCGTCAGACGACGTCGCTCACGACGGGTGAATTCGCGTTGATCAAAGTATTCGTCCAGCATCCGCGTCAACCGCTCGCGCGCGAAAAATTGATGCTGCTGGCGCGCGGCCGCGACCACGAAGTCTTCGATCGCGCGATCGATGTGCAGGTGTCGCGGTTGCGCAAATTGGTCGAGCCCGATCCCGCCAATCCCCGCTACATCCAGACCGTGTGGGGATTCGGCTACGTCTACGTTCCGGAAGACGGCGACGTCGAGCGCACGCCTGCCGCGAGCGATGCCGGCGCGTCGGAAGGCGATCCGTCGTGACGTTGTGGCCGCGCTCGTTGTTCGGGCGCTTGGTCCTGTTGCTGGTCGTCGTCGTTGCGCTGGCCGCGCTGACGACGGCCGTCGTGTTCAATCGCGATCGCGCCGCGCTGATCGCCAAGCAATTCGGCGATACGAAAATCGTGCAGTTGAAAGCGTTGCGCGCCGCGCTCGAAGGCGCCGATGGGCCGCAGCGACGCGAGACGCTCTTTCGACTCGGCCGCGAATACGGGGTGCGAATCGTTCCGGAGAGTGAGCGGCCCACCATCGGCGCACCGGTGATGGGCCCCGCGATGCAGGATCTCGAGCGGCATCTGCAGGACGCGCTCGGTAGTGGCACGTCGATTCGCATCGCGCCGCGACTCCAGCAATTGTTCGTGCGCGTCGACGCCGCGGGAGACGGTTATTGGATCGGTTTTCCGTTGCCGCGCCGAAATACGCCCGAAGAAGAAATTCCCTGGCGTGCCGCCACGTGGGCAATGATCGTCATCGTCGTTCTGCTCGCGGCCGCCTTCGCGTTTGCGCGTTACTTGGCGCGACCGCTGCGCGAGTTGAATGCCGCCGTCGAACGGGTGGGACGCGGCGAGACGCCGCCGCCGCTGCCCGAGTCCGGGCCTTCTGAATTTGCCGCCGTCAACCACGGCTTCAACGCGATGATCGGCAATCTCCGCCAAATCGAGCGCGACCGCGC
>DASXPO010000137.1:0-9926 GCA_036493535.1 Casimicrobiaceae bacterium | reverse complement strand
AATCCCGGCGTCGTCGTATCGGCGATCCTCGCCGGCGCCGATTTGAAAATCGTGAGCGACAACGTGCTGACCGTCGCGGAGTTCGTGTGGGCCGTCAAGCCCGATTCGCCGATCAAGACGATCAAGGACATCAAAGGCAAGAAGATCGGCTACACGAATCCGCGCTCGACGAGCCAGGCGCTCGCGCGGATGCTATTGCAAACGGCCGGGTACAAGCCCGATGACGCCGAGCTCGTGAAGACCGGCGGCTTCGGCGAAGGCATTGCGGCGCTCGATTCGGGACAGGTGGACATCGTGCCGATCACCGAGCCGCTGTGGTCGAAGTTCAAGAACAAATATCGCGCCGTCATCGTCGCGAGCGACACGCTCCCGCCGCTCGACAATGTCGTCGGCGTGACGACCGTCGAGATGGCCGAGAAGAAAGGCGATTTCATTCGCGCCGTCATCCGTGCGCGGCGCAAGGCCGTCATTTTCATGCGCGAGCACCCGGACGAGGCGGCGGAGATCGTCGCGAAGCAGTACAACATCGACCTCGAAGTTGCGAAAAGCGCCGTGCGCAATCTCACGACCAGCAAGACGCAAGGCGTGCCGTACTGGGGAGAGGGCGCGATCTATCTCGACGGTCTGAAACGGATGATCGAAGCACAGCGGTCGGTCGGCGCGATCAACGGCGAAGTCGACTACGACAAGATCATCGATACGCGATTCCTTCCGGACGATCTGAAGAAATTGCGTTGATGCTCGCGGTGTCGGGACGCTCGTGACGGCGCAAGTCGAGCTGCGCAACGTCGGCAAAACGTTCCCCGCGACGCGTGCGACGGCGTCGCTGCACGCGCTCGGTCCGCTCGACCTCGAGCTTCGACGCGGCGAGTTCTTCGCGGTCGTTGGTCCCTCGGGCTGCGGCAAATCGACGCTGCTCGAAATCATCGCCGGATTGACGCCGGCGACCGAGGGCGACGTTTCCTTCGAAGGTAAACCCATCGCCGGCGAAGCGCCGGATGGCATCGGCGTGGTGTTTCAGGAAGATGCGTCGCTGCCCTGGCTCAACGTGGCCGGCAACGTCGCGTTCGGCTTGCGGCGCTCATCGCTCTCGCGCGGCGAGCGGGACAGGCGCGTGCACGACGTGCTGCAACTCGTCGGTCTCGGCGACTTTGCCAACAGCTATCCGGCGCAGCTCTCCGGCGGGATGCGCCAGCGCGTCTGCATCGCACGCACGCTCGTGATGCAGCCGCGGCTGATCCTGCTGGACGAGCCGTTCGGCGCGCTCGATCAGCAGACGCGCCTTTTGATGGGCGACGAGCTGCTGCGGATGTGGCGAGAGACCGACGCGACCATTTTCCTCATCACGCATGCGCTCGACGAGGCCACGATGCTCGCAGACCGCATCGGCGTGATGTCCGCGCGACCGGGCCGGCTGATCGACGTCGTCGAGACACATTGGAAGCGCGAGCGCGACAGCCGGATCGTCGAGCATCCGGAGTTCGGCGCGATCACGGCGCGGCTGTGGAAGTCGCTGCGCGACGAATCGATGAAGACGATCGGGCGTGCGTACTCGGCGCCAGGCACGCCGTCGTGAAAGCCGTCATCGTCTATCGCCTGGTCGTGATGGTAGGACTCGTTGCGCTTCTCGAAATCCTTTGCCTGACCGGGGTCATCGACAAGATCACGATGCAAGCGCCGCATTTGATGGTTCGCGATCTCTATCGGTTGCTCGTGTCCGGAGAGATGAACGGCGCCATCGCCAAGACGCTGACGAACACGGTCGTCGCGCTGGTGCTGGCGCTTTTCGTCGGCGTGGCGGCCGGCGCCTTGATCCATCGTTGGCGCGGCTTGCGCGACACGCTCGATCCGCTGTTCGCAACATACTACGCAGTGCCGGTGTTCGCGTTCTATCCGTTCTTCATCGTCGTATTCGGCTTGGGCGACTTGCCGCAAATATTGATCGCCTTCATGCTCGGCGTCGTGGCGATGATCGTCAACACGCTGAACGGCCTCGACCGCGTGCCCACCGTGCTCCTGAAGACGGGACGGATCATGCGCTTCTCGCCGCTGCAAACGGCCGTGCGTCTGACATTGCCGGCGGCAGCGCCATACATCCTCACCGGCGTCAAGCTTGCCGTGGCTTATGCGTTCATCGGCATCATCGGCTCCGAATTCATCCTGTCCCGCGGCGGGATCGGATACGAGATCAACTTCGCGTATACGAATTTCGATAACGCGATCATGTATCCGTTGATCCTGCTGATCCTGATCGCGTCGATCGCAATCAACAGTGTGCTGGGGCGTTGGGAGCGGGCGTTGCTCGCGCGGCGGGGCATACGATGATCGCCGAGCGCTGGCACGGGACGCGCAACGCGCTGATGCTGATCGTCGGTCTCCTGTTGCTCTGGCAAATCGTCTACTTGTTGGTCGGCGATGTCGCGCTGTCGTCGCCGATCGCGACGATCCGCTACACCGCGACGCTCGTGACCAGCGACACCTTTGCGACTCATCTGTACGACACGATGCGCGCGTTTGCCATCGCATTCTTCCTGTCGGTGGTCATCGGGCTATCGGTCGGTTTTTGGCTCGGCTTCGACCGGCTCTCGGGCGATGCACTCGAGCCCATGGTCGTGACGGTTTACTCGATTCCGAAGCTCACGCTCTACCCGATTCTGCTGCTCGCGTTCGGCTTGGGACTGTCCGCGAAGGTGGCGTTCGGCGTGATCCACGGCGTAATACCGATCATCCTGTTCACGCTCGCCGCCGTGCGCAACACGAAACCCATCCTGCTGAAGACCGGGCATGTGCTGAAGCTATCGCGCCCGCAGATGGTTCGGTGGATCTTGTTCCCTGCGGCGATGCCCGAGATCTTCACCGGTTTGCGGGTCGGATTCTCGCTGACGCTGATCGGCTCGCTGCTGGCCGAGATGTTCGCGTCCCAGCGCGGTCTTGGCTATCTGCTGATGACCGGCATCGGGCTCCACAACATCGAGCTCGTCATGTCGGTGACTTTATTGATCGTCGTGTTTGCCGCAGCCGTCAGCACGTTGTTGCTGCAATTCGACCGGCGCCTGCATCGACGGGACACGGCAGAAGGATGAATGGAAGGATGCGAGCCGGCGCGGGACTAATGTGCCGCTCGCATCCTTGGATTACTTTCGAGCGTTACTGTCCCTTCGAATTCGAGGGCCCCATATTGCCGGGTTGCACGCCGGTACCGCTGCGGGGCATTCCGGACGTCGTCGAGTCGACGTTGTGCGTGAGATTGCTCACTTCCGCGGGGCTTAGTCCGCGTCCGGAGGGATCGATCGCGTCCCAACGATTGCCCCAATCGTTCAAATAGGCGTCGCGCGTGACTACGCGATTGCCGTCGGCGTCATACCGGCGACCCATTTCTTGCAGATAGACGGTACGCGGAATGCGCCCGTTGTATTGGGTTGCCGTGTCGTTCGCCCAAATTTCGATCGTCCCGACTTTCGTGGCGTCGGCCATCGCCGGCGCTGCCGATGCCAACAGCGCGCCCGCCATAGCAATTGCTAACAATCTGATGTTCATAAGGACTCCTTTATCAAACGCGGCCGCGCCCAAAGACGGACGAAAACCGCGGCGATGCAACCGTCGCAGCCAATGATCGCCCGAGACGCTCCATGCGGGCTATCGGAGTCCCGGCACCTCGCGGCGTACGCGTTTGTCTGATATTTTGACCCCGGCGCTTCGTTGCTTGAAGATTGGATAAGTGGGATATCGACGCCGATAAAATGTGCATGACAATAGGCGATGGGCATCGAATACGCGTCGATGCGGCCACTTTCGCGATTCAAAGAGCAGTTGCAGGAGAGTCCGGTTCGAGCCAGAAGATCATGCATTGCGCATTGCCGGCCCGAGACTCACAATGGCAAGCCGTCGACGCGCGAAGCCGGCGCAGTTCTCTCTCGCAACAATTTCTTTCCTATTTTGAGATAGGAGCAGACGCATGATTCTCGGAATGCCTGCCGCCACATTCACGCTCATCCATGTCGTCCTGAGTCTCATCGGCATCGTCGCCGGCATCGTCGTCGTCGTCGAGATGATCGGATCGAAAAAGAAAGAAATGTGGACGACGCTGTTTCTCACGACCACCGTGCTGACCAGCGCGACCGGATTCTTTTTTCCGTTCGATCATCTGTTGCCGTCGCATATCGTGGGCATCATTTCGCTGATCCTGCTCGCGGCGGCCATCGCCGCGCTTCGCGCCTATCGCCTTGCAGGGCGGTGGCGCTCGATCTACGTGGTGACGGCGATCGCCGCGCTCTACTTGAACGTCTTCGTCGCGGTCGCGCAGGGTTTTTTGAAGATCCCGTTCCTCACCGAGCTTGCGCCGACCCAGGGCGAACCGCCGTTCGTGATCGCGCAAGCCGCGGTGCTGGTGGTGTTCATCGGAATCGGCGTTCTCGCATTCCGTTCGTTCCGTCCGGAGGTTCCGCCTCTCGCGGTCTCAGCCTGAGTTTCGCGGCGCCGTCCACCGGGCGGCTTGCCGCGATTGTCGATTTGGCGGACCGCCGATCGACTAGGGAATAGAAGCGCTCTTGCGGCGTCTCAGGCAGCGTCGCCCGCGTCAGAGCGCCTTGCCCAATCCGTTCATTCAAGGAGCTGGAGATGTCGCTGGTTGGCCATGATGCCCAGAAACGGTGGCTTGCGCTGTACGTTCTATGCCTCGGAGAGCTGATGATCGTCCTGGATACGACGATCGTGAACGTCGCGCTGCCGTCGATCCGGACCGATCTCGTTTTTTCGGAAACGTCGCTCGTCTGGGTCGTGAATGCGTACATGCTGACTTACGGCGGCTTTTTGCTCTTGGGCGGGCGCCTCGGCGACCTCTACGGAAAACGCAAGGCATTTCTCTACGGTCTCGCACTTTTTACGTTGAGCTCGCTTGCCTGCGGCCTGTCGTATTCGCAAGGCTTTTTGATCGCGGCGCGCGCGGTGCAGGGGCTCGGCGGCGCGGTCGTCTCGGCGGTCGCGTTATCGCTCATCATGAACATCTTCACCGCATCCGAAGATCGCGCCAAGGCGATGGGTGTCTACGGATTCGTATGCGCCGGCGGGGGTAGCATTGGCGTCCTGCTCGGCGGTTTGCTGACCGACACGCTGAGCTGGCACTGGATCTTCTTGGTCAACGTGCCGCTCGGCATCGCCGTCGCCGCAACGGTCCTCGCATTGTTGCCGCGCGACCCAGCGCAAGGAACCGATCATAAGCTCGATGTCGCGGGCGCCATCACCGTGACTGCATCGCTGATGCTCGCCGTGTATGGCGTGGTGAACGGCAACGAGGCGGGATGGGGCTCGGCGCAGACGCTCGGCCTGGTCGGGCTCGCCGCCGCGCTTTTCGCGGCATTCCTCGCGATCGAGGCGCGCGTCGCGGCACCGCTGATGCCACTGCGGCTGTTCCGTTTGCGCAATGTCGCAACCGCGAATGTCGTGGGCGTGCTGTGGGCGGCCGCGATGTTCGCCTGGTTCTTCATCTCGGCGCTCTACATGCAGGTGGTGCTCGGTTACACGGCGCTGCAAGTGGGTCTCGCCTTTCTGCCCTCGAACCTGATCATGGCGGCATGCTCGCTCGGTTTTTCCGCCAAGCTCGTCACGCGCTTTGGCATCCGGCGTCCGCTCGTCGCCGGGCTTATGCTCGCCGCACTGGGGCTTGCGTTGTTCGCCTTTGCGCCGGTTGACGGCTCGTTCGTGGTCCACGTGCTGCCCGGCATGGTCTTGCTGGGACTCGGCTGCGGCATCGCATTCAACCCCGTCTTGTTGGCGGCGATGAGCGATGTTGCACCCAACGAATCGGGACTCGCATCCGGCGTCGTGAACACCTCGTTCATGATGGGCGGCGCGCTCGGGCTCGCGGTGCTGGCAAGCGTCGCCGCGGCGCGTACCGAGAATCTTGTCGGCATGGCCGTCGCAACGCACGATGCGCTGGCGTCCGGTTACCACGTCGCCTTCGTCGTGGGCGCGGTATTCGCCGCAGTGGCCGCGGCACTGAGCGCAGGGCTCCGTTCGCGGCCGGCGGCGATCGCTACCGAAGCGTTCGGCTAGCTTCGGCGGCTTCCGCCTTGCCGGGTCGTCAACCAGTGAGCGTCAGCAGGATATCGGCGTACCACGCACAGTTCAGGCCGAGCGCTTCGTCCAGGTCGAGGTCACGCGTGCCGACATCGAATACCGCCGAATGGACGCCGAGCAGGATCCACGGCATTTGACCGAGGGCGAGCTCGCGTTCCGTCGCGCGCATGACGACCGGAGCGCCGCTCGTGCCTCGATGAGTGCGCGCATCGGTCAAGAAAAACCCCTGGCCCTGGAAACGTAAGCCGAACGCGGATGCGACGACGGCGTGGCGCACCACCGGCATGTGATGCAGCGTGTCATGAAAGCCGAGCGGAAAGCCGACGATCAGCAGCGACGTCCCGATTGCAACTTGATCAACCGTGGCGTACAGATGCTCGGGCGTGAAAGCGCGATAGACCGTGGTCGAGGGCAACGCAGCGCGCTCGATCTCGATCACCGCGACGTCGATCTGACCGCCGGCATCGATCCCTTGATGCCAGACGGCTTGGCCATCGTGATAGAGCGGAATCGAGAAGCCGGTCGAGAGCGCCAGATTCTCCGGATCGATGTGGAGCTCGATCTCGATGCGGTCCGGAAGATGCTCGGTCGGCTCGTCGATCAGCACGTGCCGGCTCGTGACCAGGAACAGCCGCGAATCGCGCTCGAAAAAGAACGCGCTCGCGTTGGTCAATGCGCGTTGCCGCTCAAAGGTGAAGACACGCGTCGCGGCAAGGAGGAGGGAATCGATCATCGGCGTCGGCGAACAAGCTCCAATGCTACACAGCCGCATCGAGCCCCGACGCCGCTGGCCGCAAATTCATGAACTTGCCAAAGCTGCGACCAGTCGAATCCATATGACAAAACCTTACGACCACTGGCATGTCTTACCGCACGGTGAGCTCGCGGCGATCGATGAGGGTGTCTGGACGGTCGTCGGTCATATTCGCATGCCGCTGATGGACTTGCCGCGGCGCATGACCGTTGTGCGTCTCGGCGATTCCCGGCTCATTGTGTGGAGCGCGATTGCGCTCGATGACACGGAAATGACCCGGCTGGAAGCGTTCGGCAGCCCGGCATTCCTCATCGTGCCGAATGACCACCATCGGCTCGACGCGAAGGCATGGAAAGCGCGTCACCCCGAGCTGCAGGTCATCGCGCCGGAGGGCTCGCGTGCGAAGGTCGCGGAGGTTGTGCAGGTCGATACGACCGCACCCGATTTCGGCGACCCCAATGTGACGTTCGTGCCCGTCGCCGGCACGCGCGACCATGAGGCAGCGCTCCTCGTTCGCACGGTGAACGGGACGACGCTCGTATTGAACGACCTGGTCGGCAATATTCGCGCCGCTTCCGGCATCGAAAACTGGCTGCTGCGGCTCGCCGGTTTTGCCGGCAGGGAAGCGCAGATCCCGAGGGTCGTCAAAGCAGCGCTCGTGAAGGACGCGGATGCATTACGTGCGCAGCTGCTGCGATGGTCCGAAATGGATTCGCTGAAGCGCATCATCGTTTCGCACGGCGAGCCGATCGAACACAACCCGAGCGAAACGCTGCGCGAGTTGGCGGACTCTCTCTAAAGTCAGCGCCCGCCGGGGAGCTCCACGAGCGATTTGAATCCGCCCCAGAACATGCGCTTCCCGTCGAAGGGCATTTTCGCGGGATCCATCATGTCCTTCATCCGCGGGTCCTCCATGACTTTCGCGTTGACGCTGTCGCGGTCCTCGCGCGAGTGGTAGAGAATCCACGAAAACACGACGATTTCGTCGTCCTTCAATTGCACGCTTTGCGGAAACGACGTGACCTTGCCGGGCTTCACGTCGTCGCCTATGCATTCCCAGTATTGCAACGCGCCGTGCTCCATCCATATTTTGCCGGCCTGCTCGGAAACGCGACGGTAGTCGTCGAGCTTGTCACGCGGCACCGGTACAACGAATCCATCGACGTAGTGTGCCATCAGAGCCTCCTGACGGGTGGTTCTGCTTCGATTTCGCAATCGTGTCCGGGTTCCGCCATAACGACTTGCGTATCGCGCGATAATGCCGTTTGCCGGCGCCTGCGCGCTGCGACCCGGAGAACGCGATGGCCGAAGTGGAAACGTGGGTGGATGCCGAACCCGGCGTACGGCGAAGAATCCTGCAGGCGCGGGGCCAGTTGATGCTGATGGAGGTCGAATTCGCCGCCGGCGCGGCCGGATACGAGCACCAACATCCGCACGAGCAGATCAGCTATTGCATCGCGGGACGATTCGAGTATTCGCTCGACGGCAGAATCGTCGTGCTATCGAAGGGCGAGTCCGTCTATGTGCCGAGCAACGCGCGCCACGGCGCGAAAGCATTGGAGTCCGGCGCACTGATCGATGTGTTCACCCCGATCCGCGAGGATTTGGTCGGTCGGCGCTAGAAACGTCCAGTTCGAGCGCTTCGAAGCTGGCAAAACGCCGGGAGCGTCATCGGCGCCGCGAATCGCACGCGTCAGGGCGGGGAGACCACTCCGGTCAACATGCGCCGCAACTCGCGAAGCTTGGTCCTGACGTGCGATGCGTTCTCGCTGCCCATCCGCAGCATGATTTTCTGGCCGGCCGAAAGCGATTCCAGATCGGGATTTGCGAACTCGTAGAGCACGTGCGGTTGCACGAGCGACACGGGCGCCGCTGTTTGAGGCGTCGCGAGGAGGTTGTCGATTACGTCGATCAGACGGTCGTTGAAATAGCCGGACGGATAGCCAAGGTCGTGATACGCCTGCTGAAACAACGGATAGAAACGCACGTAGAGCGCGACCAGCGATTTCGTGTCGACCGCTTGCGCGAGGCGCACGTACGGTGTGTAGCGCGCCGCGTTGTTGTCGCTGATCGTGACCTTGTCATCGGCGCCGGCCGCGAGAAAAGCGCCGGGCACGGGCTTCGCCACCATCACCTGCGCCGAAACTGCTTTGCGCGGGAGGTTGTCGACGGTCGCAACGAAGCGGCGGACGATTTCCTCGGGATGGAAAAGTCGATCGAATCCTGCAGCGCCCGATAGAGTCGCAAGCCCGGCGCGGAGCACCGCGTCGCTCTCACCCAACGCCGGCAGGTGATCCGCCTCCGACGTCTTGAGACCGGACTGCGCGTCCTCGATCGGGTGACGGATCGCCGGCTCGGCCTTGGCCGGAAGGGGCGCTTCGGCCACCGGAGGAGCCACTGGCGGTGCCGAGGCGACCGGCTGCCGTTGCCACCACCAATAAATGGCGGCGGCGACGGCGACGATGATCGCGATAGCGGCGATCCACCACGCGCTCGAACCGACTTGGCGCGGTTGTGCGGGTCGCGTACGGTCAACGGAGGTGTCGTCATCGACCATCAGCGATGGGAGTGTCGGCTCGAACTGGGTTTGCGGCATCGTTCACCTCGGAACGCGGTGGGTGGCACACTTCGACAGCGAAGCGCACCGGCAGTTGCGTGCTTTCGCGGAGACCATGACTATTGCAGCGATAGTGGCGGGGGATAGGCCGTGGTGAGATTGACGATCGCATCGACCGGCACCAAACCGTTCTGCCGGACTGCGACGGCGGCACATCCGCTGGCGTACAGAATCGAGCGGATCGACGCGGTTGCGGCGTTGCCGATCGCGCCCACGTAGAGGTTGACGCCACCCGGCGTTTCGACCTGGCTCGTCGCGCGCACACCGGCGTGCGGCGTGGTGAAGACATGCGCCCCCGACGTGCAATCGATGGAAGTGAACAATACGCTGCCGCCCCCCGCCCATGTTGCCAGGCCCGACGCCGCATGTCCGTCGGCGTCGTAGATCGGACGAATCGACGCGGGGGCGACGACGCCTGGCGTGACCGCCACGAGCATCAACGTGTCGTTGAACGGCCGCGCTGCGACCTTTCCCTTCGCG
>DASXPO010000136.1:0-21370 GCA_036493535.1 Casimicrobiaceae bacterium | reverse complement strand
GCGGTGGTGCTGCAGCGTCTCAATGGAACGCCGGCCTACCGGCAGCTCTTCGGCGCGCTCTTTCCGTCGGTTGCGGCAGGCGGCGCCATCGATTTCTCGATGTTCGCGCGCGCCATTGCCGAATTCGAGTTCACGTTGATCTTCGCCGATGCGCCGGTCGACCGGTTCGCGCGTGGCGATCGACACGCGATGAATGATCAGCAGAAACGCGGTGCGCTCGTCTTCTTCGGCAAGGGCGGGTGCAGCCAATGCCATGCGGTCGGCGGCCCGTCGAACGAACCGTTCAGCGACTTCAAAATGCATGTGATCGGCGTGCCGCAGATCGCCCCTGAATTCGGCGCCGGCAAGGGCAACGTGGTCTTCGATGGACCGGGTCAGGACAAGGACTTTGGATTGGAGCAGGTCACCGGCAATGCCGCCGACCGGTACAAATTCCGCAGCTCGCCGCTTCGCAATGCCGCGTTTCAGCCCGCGTTTTTCCACAACGGGGCCATGACGCGCATCGACGATGCGATCCGCCATCACCTCGACGTATTCGATTCGGCGCGAAACTATGATGCGAAAAAGGCAGGCGTCGATAAAGATCTGCGCTACCGGCTGGGGCCGATCGAGCCGGTCCTCGCGCGGATCGATCCGCTCCTTCAGACTCCGCTTCATCTCACCGGCGGAGAATTCGAAGCGCTGGTCGCCTTCGTACGCGACGCACTCCTCGACGAGCGCGCAACGAAGAACACTCTCTGTCCGTTGATTCCGGACAGCGTGCCGAGCGGCTACTCGACCATGATCTTCGAGGAGTGTCGTTGACGAGAGATCGTCAGATGATCTCGAAGTAGCGCTTCAGTTCCCAATCGGTGACGGCGTCTAGCCACCGCCGCCACTCCCATTCGCGCGTGGCGGCGAAGTGGTCGACGAAATCGTCGCCGAACCAATCGCGCGCGAAGTCCGATTGTTTGAACGCGCGCGTCGTCTCGATTAACGTGCGCGGCGCGCGCGGAATATTTTCGGCGCCGGCATTGGTCCCTTTGATCGGCTTCGTCGTGAGCTTCCGCTTTTGCTCGACGCCTCCCAATCCCGCAGCGAGGCATGCGGCGACGGCAAGATACGGATTGACGTCCGCGCCGGGACTGCGCGTTTCGAGCCGCGTTGATTTCGGTGAGCCGGCAATGACGCGAAAACTCGCCGTACGATTGTCGATTCCCCACGTGGGCTTGACCGGCGCCCAAAAGCCATCGACCAAACGCTTGTAGCTGTTGACGGTCGGCCAGAACATCGGGGCGAGCTCGAGCAAGTGATGCAGTTGGCCCGCCAGATAGCTTTCGAACAGCTTGCTCATCGAATCGCGGCCCTTGGCATCGTAGAACAAATTCTTCTTGCCGTCGGACAGCGATTGATGGCAATGGCCGGAGCAACCCGGGTACTCCGCGCTCCATTTCGCCATGAAGCTCGGCATGATGCCGAAGCGTGCGCCGATTTCCTTTGCGGCGGACTTGAAGAGGAGACCGCGGTCGGCGGCCTCGAGCGCCTCGGAAAAGAGAATTGCGACTTCGAAGACACCGGGACCCGTCTCGGTGTGCAGGCCCTCGATGGGCACGCGAAATGCGGCGAGCTCGGCGAACAATGCGGCAAAGTACTCGCGCGAATGATTCGCGCGCAGCAGCGAGTAACCGAACATCCCCGGCGTGATCGGCGTCGGCCCGACGCCTTTTTTGTCGGCCCACGACTGCGGCGTCTCCGCAAAGTTGAACCATTCGAACTCGAGCCCGCACATCGGCATCACGCCCAGGCGCTCGGCGCGTTTCAGCACGCGCTTCAGTACCTGACGGCCGTCGAGCGGAAACGGTTCTTCGCGGCCGTTTTTTTGGGCGACGAATTCGCCGAGAAAAAAATCGACGCCGTCGTCCCACGGCACGTTGCGGTGCGTGGTCAAATCCAGGCGCGCCAACGCGTCCGGAAAGCCCTTGTGCCAGCCGGTCAGCGTGGTGTTGTCGTAGCACGTGTCGGTGCAATCCCAACCGAACACGACGTCGCAAAAGCCGAATCCGCCGGCTACGGCCGACTCGAACTTGTCCTTGTGGATGTATTTGCCGCGCAATATGCCGTCGATGTCGGAGACGGCGACCTTGACGCGGTGGCCCGGCGATTTGCGCACAGCGGCGATGACTTGGGCGGGCGAAGCCGAAGTCGGCATGGAGGGTCTCCCGGTTTGATCTTTTGTCGGCGCGCGAACGGTGCCGCGCCGCCTGAGGCGGCAGCCATTCTAGCCCAACGGAGGGTCCGTTCACCTAGAATGCCGCTCTCGATGCGCGCCGCCACCGCTCTATTTGCCTTGCACGTCGCTGTCGCGTTGTTCGGCTTTGCGGCGCTGTTCGGCAAATGGATCGCGCTTGCGCCCGTCGAGATCGTGCTCGGCCGCACGATCGTCGCGGCGCTGGCGCTCTGCGTAGTCGTGCGCTGGCGAGCTCGGCGCGTCGCAAGGCCGAACCTGGGCATCGCCGTCAACGGCGCGTTGCTGGCGCTTCACTGGATCGCGTTTTTCGCGGCGGTTCAAGTCGCGTCCGTCGCGATCGCTCTCCTGGGTTTTGCCAGCTTTCCGGCTTTCGTGCTCGTGCTGGAGCGCGCGTTACGTGGGCGGCGCGCCACGCTGCTCGAGCTCATCGCGGTCGCTCTCGTCGTGGTCGGTCTTGCGCTTCTCGTGCCCGAATTGACATGGGCGAGTCGCGATGTGCAAGGACTTACGTGGGGTGTCGCTGCCGGATTCGCGTTTGCGCTGCTGGTCATTCGCAATCGGGATCTCGTAAACGCAATGGGCGCAACGCCCGTTGCACTGTGGCAAAACGGGTTCGCCGCGCTATGGCTTCTTCCGATTGTCGCGCTGAGCGGCCCCGTGACGATGCCCACGACGCGAGACATCGCCTTGATCCTGTTGCTCGGTGTGTTTTGTACGGCGTTGGCGCATACGCTGTTCATGGCCAGCATGCGCAAGCTCACCACGCACACGGCGAGCGTTGTCAGCGTGCTGGAGCCGGTCTACGGCATCGCATGGGCGGCGCTGCTGCTCGGTGAATGGCCCGATGCACGCACGTTCGGCGGCGGGGCGTTGATCGTCGCTGCAGCAGCGCTCGCCAGCGCGCGATCAGGCGCGCGTTGATTCTCGCGTTGGCGCGACCTTTCGCGTTTCGGTAGCATCGTGACTTTGGCTTGAAATTCATCGCCATGGAAATCGGAATCGTCGGGCTGGGTCGAATGGGCGGCAACATGGCGCGACGTTTGGCGGGCGGCGGCGTGCGTGTCGTGGGCTTTGACGTGGACGACGCAACGCGGCGCGTATTGCAGCGAGAGCGCGTCATCGAGGCCGCCGACTCCATGCGCGCAATGGTGGGGCAGCTTTCGTCGCCGAGAGTCGTATGGTTGATGGTTCCGGCGGGCACGGCGACCGAGCTGACGATCGAGGACGTGTGGCCGGAGCTTGCACGCGGCGACGTCATCGTCGACGGCGGCAATGCGTACTACAAGGATTCCCAGCGGCGCGCGGCGGCGCTCGCGAGCGCCGGCGTTCACTTCGTCGATTGCGGGGTGTCCGGCGGCGTCTGGGGACTCGAGAACGGCTATACGCTGATGTATGGCGCGACAACCGAAGCAGTGTCCAAGGTTCTGCCGTACATGAAGATGCTCGCTCCCGGCGAAGACCGCGGTCATTTGCATTGCGGCGCGCCCGGCGCGGGCCATTTCGTCAAGATGATCCACAACGGCATCGAGTACGGCATGATGCAGTCGTACGCCGAAGGTTTCGCGTTGCTCGAGAACAAGCGCGACCTTGCTCTCGATCTCGCCGCAATCGCGCAAACATGGCGACACGGCAGCGTGGTCCGCTCGTGGCTGCTCGACCTCACGGCGGAATTTCTCGGTGCGGATGTCGCGCTCGGGAGCGTCGCGCCGGTCGTTGCCGATTCGGGCGAGGGACGCTGGACAATTCAGGAAGCGGTCGAGCAGGGCGTGCCGGCGCCGGCGCTGTCGGTCGCGTTGATGGCGCGCTTCGCAAGTCAGGGTCGCGGCGAGTATGCAGCGAAAATGCTGGCGATGATGCGCAAGAGCTTCGGCGGCCACCCCGTGCACGACGTCGGTGGAGTCAGGCGGTGATCGTCGTGTTGATGGGCGTTTGCGGCAGCGGCAAGACGACGACAGGGCGCGCGCTTGCGACCGCGCTGGGTTGGCCCTTCCACGACGCCGACGATTTTCATCCGCCGGCCAACGTCGCAAAGATGGCGGCGGGCATCCCGCTCGTCGACGCCGACCGCTGGCCGTGGCTCGATCGTATCGTGGATGCGTTGGCGGACGCCGGCGCCGACAAAGCCAACGTCGTGCTGGCCTGCTCGGCGCTGCGGCAAATCTATCGCGAACGAATTGTGCGCGCGGGCAACGTGCGCTTCGTGTACTTGAAGGGCGATCGCGAGACGATTGCCGCGCGTCTCGCCGGGCGCTCGCACCAATACATGCCGCCGTCCTTGCTGCCGAGTCAATTTGCGACGCTGGAAGAGCCGGCCGACGCAATCGTCGTCGATATCCGAACCGACGTCGCCGCGCAGGTTGCGGTGATTCGCGACGCGCTGAAGCTCTCCACCCCGGCCTCGACATGAACGCAAAAACGCGTTACCGCAAGGCCACGGAAGTTGTGCAGGTGGGCCGGGATCCACGCAAATTTTTAGGTGCCGTCAATACGCCGGTCTTTCGCGCGACGACGATGCTGTTTCCAACCGTCGCCGATCTCGAAGCGGCGGCGCGTGGCGAATACGCGGGACTCAGCTACGGATTGCACGGCCTTCCCACTGTCGTCGATTTTCAGCGTGCGATGGCGGCGCTCGAGGGCGGCTTCGCGGGAATCGCGGTGCCATCCGGGCTGACGGCGACGACGTTGCCATTTCTCGCGCTCGCCAAGGCGGGCGACCACGTGCTCGTCACGGACGTCGTTTACGGGCCCACGCGCCGCTTTTGCGAGAATCATTTGCGAAGACTCGGCATCAACGTCAGCTATTACGATCCGCTGCTGGGGGATGGGATCGAACGTGAGCTTCGTCCGAACACGCGGATCGTGTTCGCCGAATCGCCCGCCTCCCTCACATTCGAAGTGCAAGACATGCCGGCGATCACTGCCGTTGCGCATCGACACGGCGCGTTGGTCGTTCTCGATAACACGTGGGCGACACCGCTCGGCTTTCGCGCGTTCGATCATGGCGTCGATGTCGCCGTGCACGCGGCGACGAAATATGTCGGTGGACATTCCGATGTGCTGTTGGGTGCGATCGTGGCGAGCGAAGCGACGCATCCGGCGTTCCATCGAATCTGGACCGACATGGGGATCGCGGCGTCGACCGACGATTGCTTCCTCGGTCTTCGCGGACTGCGCACCCTCTCCACACGTCTCACCCAGCATCAGGCGAGCGCGCTCCAAGTCGCGAGCTGGCTCCGCCAATCCCCCGACGTCGCGGAGGTGCTGTATCCGCCGTTGCCCGGCGCGCGCGGTCACGAGTTGTGGAAGCGCGATTTCACCGCGGCGTCGGGGCTGTTCGGTATCGTGCTGCGGCCGGTTGCCTACGAGCGCATCGTCGCGATGTTGAACGGCATGCGCCTCTTCGGCATGGGCTGGAGCTGGGGCGGTTTCGAGAGCCTGATCATTCCGACCTATCCCGACCGGCTACGCAGCGTGACGCACTGGATCGCGGAAGGCCCATGCCTGCGACTGCACATCGGCCTGGAAGATCCCGACGACCTGATCGCCGATCTCGAAGACGGATTCGCTCGCCTCCGCGCATAGCGTCATCACGCCATTGCAAAGGCACGTGCAAATCTGGCGCGTGCGATTGCAAGAACTACAGGTCCGCAGCGCTTGCCGCCATCGACCCCGCGGGTTTGACGGCGCTGCGCCCTTGGAATGAATCGTGCTGCAGTGGCTCCCATTCCTCCGATTTTTCGAATGCCAGTCGACATGACGGTCAGCGATTTTCTGGTGGGTCGTTTCCGTGAATGGGGCGTCCATCGCATCTTCGGCTATCCGGGCGATGGGATCAACGGCGTCATCGGTGCACTGGCACGAGCGCAATCGATCGAATTCATTCAGCCGCGCCATGAAGAGGCGGCGGCATTCATGGCGTGCGGCCATGCGAAGTTCACCGGCGAGGTCGGCGTGTGCCTCGCGACTTCGGGGCCCGGCGCGGTTCACTTGCTGACCGGGCTCTACGACGCGAAAGCCGATCATCAGCCGGTCGTCGCCATCGTCGGACAGAAGCCGCGTCCCGCGCTGGGCGGCGATTTTCAGCAGGAGATCGACCTCTTGTCGCTGTTCGATGATGTGGCGCGCGAATATGTGCAAATGATCACGACGCCCGAGCAGGCGCGGCACGTCGTCGATCGCGCGTTTCGCATCGCGCTCGCCACCCGGAGTCCGACGTGCATCATCATTCCGGGCGACGTGCAGGAGCTCGCCGCCAAGGCGCCCGCACACGCGCACGGGACGATTCACTCGGGTCCGGGACGGTCCGAGCCCCGCGTCGTTCCGAAGACGGCCGATCTCCTGCGTGCCGCGGAGGTCTTGAACGCGGGCGAGAAAGTGGCGATTCTCATCGGCGCCGGCGCGGCGAACGCGGCGCGCGAAGTCCTCGAAGCGGCCGAGAAGCTCGGAGCGGGCATCGCCAAGGCACTGCTCGGCAAACCAGTGTTGCCGGACGGCCTTCGATACGTCACCGGTGGCATCGGTTTTCTCGGCACGCGGCCCTCCTACGAGATGATGCGCGATTGCGACACGCTATTGATGATCGGATCGGGGTTTCCGTATGCGGAATTTCTGCCGGAGGAAGGGTCGGCGCGGGGCGTCCAGATCGATCTCGACGCGCGGATGCTGAGCTTGCGCTATCCAATGGAAGTGAACCTCGTCGGCGACAGTCGCGAGACGCTGCGCGAGCTGTTGCCGCTGCTCGGATACAAGAAGGATCGGCGCTGGCGATCGCGCATCGAGCGTCACGTCGAGGATTGGTGGGAAACGCTCGAAAAGCGCGCGCACTACGATGCCGAACCCGTCAATCCGCAACGGCTCTTTTGGGAGCTATCGCCGCGTCTGCCCGACAACGCGCTGATCGCATGCGATACGGGCGCGACCGTTCATTGGTATTCGCGCGAGCTCGCAATGCGGCCGGGCATGCAGGCGGCGCACTCCGGCAATCTGGCATCGATGGGCGCTGCCATTCCGTATGCGTTTGCCGCGAAGCTCGCCTATCCGGATCGTCCCGCGATTGCGCTCGTGGGCGACGGCGCGATGCAGATGAACGGCATGAACGAGCTCATCACCGTCGCGAAATACCGCGACCGCTTCGTCGATCCGCGCTTCATCGTCATCGTCCTCAACAATCGCGATCTCAACATGGTGACATGGGAGCAGCGCGTGCTGGAGGGCGATCCGAAATTTCCTGCGTCCCAGGATCTTCCGGATTTCTCGTTTGCCGCTTATTCGAGTCTCCTGGGATTCGCGGGCATGCGCGTCGATACATCCTCGAAGATCATTCCGATGCTCGATGCGGCGCTGATGGCGGACAGGCCGGTGTTGCTCGAAGTGATGAGCGACCCCAACGTGCCGCCGCTGCCGCCTCATGTCACGCTGAAGCAGGCCCGCAACTATCTGCGCGCGATCGCTCGGGGCGACCCCGACGCCGCCAAGATCGTGCGCGCGTCGATCAAGGAGATGTTTGCATGAGCGCCGGCGCGGAAGGTGCCGCGACGGCCTGCTCCGTCAGCATTCGGCGCAGCCATTCGACCAGCAGCGTCGTGTAGGCGCGTTGCATCGGTTCGTCGATCAGCCCATGGTCGGCGCCTTCGATGACCCGATAAGTGACGGACCGCGCGCGCGAGCAAGCCTCGCGGTAGTTTTCGATTACCGGATGCGGCACGACGAAGTCGTGCTCGGACTCCACGATCAGCACGTCGCCTTCGAAGCTCATGCAGGCGGCGAGAGCGCGGCTGTTCTCGGGTTGCACCCGCAGCAATCGATAGGCGTCGAGGTCGTGGACCTTTTTCAATTGCCACTTCGGCAGCGTCCAGTCGCTGTCCTTGTAGAGCGCCGGCGCCCGCAGCGCGAGCCATTTGATGCGGCGTAGCGACGTGAGGATCGCCGCGAGATAGCCGCCATAGCTGCTGCCGACGACGGCCATCGCGTTGGGGTCCACGCCCGGATGCCGGGCGAGTGCATCGAACGCGGCGACGACGTCGCGCAAATTGTCTTCCCGCGATACCGTCTCGAACCGCGATTTCGTTTGCGCGTGACCGCGGAGGTCGAAAGTCAGGCAGACGCAGCCCAATGCGGCAATCGAGCGGGCGCGGGCGAGATATTTTTGCTGACTGCCACCCCACCCGTGGACGAACAGCACACCGGGAACTTGCGCGCGGACTGCGACGAACGTTCCTTCGATTCGTTCGCCATCGACGTCGAGCGCCGTCGGCTCGTCATAAGTCGCCATACGGCCCCACGATGACGTAGTGCGTGATCGGACCCACCCGCGCATCAATGTCCGAGAAAAAAACGATTGCCTGCGCCGGAAGCGCCGGAGCGTCACCGTAAATCTCGACCGTCGATGCGCGCACGGCCGCCAGCGACTCGTCGTGGAGAAACGCAAGCAGCGCCTCCACTTCAGCGGCGCTCGCGCCGCCGATTCGCCAGGATTGCTCCAGCACGCCGGCCCGCCGCCGGCCGCGCGCGTCGGTCCCTTCGACGACGTCGTAATTGCGTCGCGACGCGACGAATCCGGCAAAGCAGGCGTCGGCGGCGCCGTCGTAGACGAGCGCGCGCGAGACCGCGAGTTGCGCGTCCGTGGACAGCGGTAACGCCCGAAGCGCATCGAAACCGCCGCGTACGACGACGAGGTCGGAGCCGCCGTAAACCTCGTGCCCGCGGTTGTTGTGCGTCGTCCGCTGCGTTCCCCAATAACTGGCGACGAGCCCGGCGACTCGCACTTGCCCGACGCTATGGGTCGTGACTTGGTCCAAGTGCTCCTCGAGCACAACGCCCGCCGACACGAGCTCCGCATCGCCGATGGACGCCAGCAGTTTATCGAGCTCCGCCGCTTCCTGGATCACGAATTGGCCATGTCCGCCGATGCCGCGCGCGAGCTTGATGCGGGCGGGCCCATGATCGAGCAGACGCGCCAATGCACGATGGGCATCGTCTCGGCTGAACGCCGTATGCCCGCGCAGCACCGCTCCCTCGACTTGCGCCGCGAAATCACGCGACCAGCCGAATGGCGCCTGCGCGTGCTTGTCGACGAGCGGATGCGTGATTGTCTTCGTCGCCACGAACGCATGCGGAACCACGCCGCCGAAAAGTTCACGCTCGCTGCGGATGCCGAGCTTCGCGGCGGCGTCGACGCCGATCAGTGTGTCGCTCGGGACGAAGTAGAGGTTCGTCGCGTAACGGGTTGCCGGATCGTACGGTCCGCCAAACTCGAATTGCCGGACGGTCGCGAGCTTGGCGGCGACGGCCTCGCGCGTCTGCGATTCATGAGCGGCCTCGTTGTCGCGCGTGGAGTAAGTAACGACGATGCCGTGGGGACCGCGGCGCCGCGATTCGGTGGTCGACCGCGGATCGCGTTCCATCATGCGCGAATCAAAATCTCGATCGAATCGGTCGCGCCGACCGGCGTCGCGGTCACGCGCCCGGCCACCCGCTCGAACAGCAGGGTAATTCGCGCGTCCTGCAGCTCGAGATCGTGTATCGCCAACCGTTCGATTTCGCTTGGAAGCTCGGGACGGTCGATACGCACCGCGCGTTTCGCGGCATCAATGTCGATGCCGAGGCACGCCTGCAGCAACATGAACACCGCTCCCGATGACCAAGCCTGCGGCAGACATGCGACCGGATAGCCGACCGGCGGCTCACCGGCGCGGCGCCGAAAGCCGCAGTAAAGTTCCGGAAGACGTGTGTCGAAGTGCAGCGCCGCGGCGAACAACTGGCTCAACAATTCGGCGGCCGCACGTCGATTGCCGTAGTGCGCGATGCCGGCGGCGCACATCGCGGTATCGTGCGGCCAGACGGATCCATTGTGGTACGACATCGGATTGAAGCGCGCTTCGCCCTGTGCCAACGTGCGTATCCCCCAGCCATCGTTGAAGGACGCCGACATCAGCTGTTCGGCCACGTAGTTCGCGCGCGCCGGTGCCGGCAAGCGTGTATACAGCAGTTGTCCCGCATTCGATGCCCGCACGCGACACGGTTTTCCACGGCCGTCGAGCGCGAGCGCATAGAAATTGAGATCCGGAACCCAGAACGCGCTCTCGACTGCACCCCGAAGTGCATCCGCTTGATGATGCAGGCGTTCGGCGCTATCCGCGTCACCGCGACAGTCGGCGAGATCCGCCATCGCCTTGCGCGCGGCATACACGTAGCCCTGGACTTCGACCAACGCGATCGGGCTCTCCGCCAATCCACCATTGCCGTGAAACACAGAATCGCCACTGTCTTTCCACCCTTGATTGACGAGGCCGGTGGCGCGCGCCGCGGCGTAGTCGACGAACCCGTCGCGATTGCTGTCTCCGTAACCGTCGATCCACGCCATCGCGCGTTCGAGTGCGGGCCACAAGCGATCGATGAACCGCATATCATTGGTACGCGCCGCATACGCGCCCGCAAGCATGACGAATAGCGGCGTCGTATCGACACCGCCGTAGTAGCGCGCGAACGGCACTTCGTTCTGCGCCGCCATCTCCCCGTTGCGCGTCTCATGCATGATTTTCCCGGGAGTTGCATCTTGAAAAGGCACCGTGTCACGCGCCTGGTGTTCGGCGAGAAACGTCAGCACGCCGCGCGCGAGCGAGGGATCGAGCCATAACACCTGGAGCGCCGTGATGATGCCGTCGCGGCCGAACGGCGCCGAAAACCACGGAATGCCGGCGTAGGGATAGGGACCGGTGGGCAGCTCGGTTGTCAGCAAGGCGAGATCGCTGCGCGATTTCTCGAGCCAGGTCCGAAACGGGCGGCTGGGACAGCGCACCGACGCGCCGCTGCGGCGCTTGGAGCGCATCGCCGCACGGGCTCGGGCAGCGGCGGTGCGAAAGCGCTGACGATCGGGCGCGGCCTGACGATCGGGACCCACCTCGACGTAGAGCGCGAACCGACCGTGCGGGGGAAGCTCGAGCGCGAATTCCGCGCTGCCGTCCGTCAACCGATCGGGCCGCTGCGAGAATGCGACGACGCAATGCCGCAGCACGCCATCCAGGCCTTCGTAGCCGAGCGCGACGCCGTGGAGATCGAATTGCGCGGGCCGCTGCCGGCCGCGTCGTGGGCGATCATGGCCGCGTACCTCGAAGATGTCGGCGAAGTCGGCGGCGAATTCGAGACGTAATGGCACCGCAACTTTTTGGCCCCCGTAATTCGTCAGCGTGAGTCGTTCATGCAGGCGGCAATCCCAGAGAAAGCGCGCTCGCTCGATGTGAATGACACCCTGCGGCGTGACATGACCGCCGAGCTCCGGCAGCGGCCGGTTCGTCACGTTGGCGCGGAAAAAAACGTTGTCGGCACTGACACCCGAGCTCAGCAGCGAGGGGGCGTTGGCGCCGATGCTCAGACGAAAGCGCGACAGCAGGCGCGTATCGCGGCGAAACAAGCCGTCGCCGTTTCCATTGATGTCGCCTAGCGCATCGGCGACGAGGAACTCTTCGTTGTGCTTAAGCGCGAACAGCCCGATCGCCACGCGCGGCTCGAATTTCTCGACGGTTGGAGGCATTGTCGGCGAGGCGGGGTGCAGGCCGAAGGGCTTCGGCGTAGAGACGAAGATAATTGTTCGACATCGCGGCCGCCGAAAAGCGCCGTTCGAATGTCGTGCGCACGGCTTGGCGGTCGAGCGTGTCAACTCGATGGATCGCCTCAACGGCGGCGTCGATCGAACGTACGATGAACCCTGTCACGCCGTCATCGATGATCTCGGACACGGCGCCTTCGTCCCACGCAATCACCGGCGTCCCGCAAGCCATTGCTTCGATCATCACCATGCCGAACGGTTCCGGCCAATCGATCGGAAACAGCAGCGCGGCGGCGCTTCCCAATAGTTCGTTCTTCTGGAAATCACCGATTTCCCCCATGAAATCGACGTGCGTATCGAACTGTGGCTCGATGATTTCCTGGAAATAAACCCGGTCGGCAGCGTCGACTTTGGCGGCGATGCGGAGCGTCATGCCGGCGCGCCGGGCGATCTCGATCGCGCGATCGGCGCGCTTTTCCGGCGCAATGCGCCCGACGAAAGCCAACACGCCTCGATGATTCTCCGAGAATGCAAAAAGATCGGTGGGGATGCCGTGCTGCACCGTGCCACGCCAGTTCGCGAAGCGCGCGGGACGCCGCTGATGATCGGAAATCGACGCAAGCGGGTATTGCGGCCAGCGACGGAACACTTCGGCGAGATCCGGAATGTCGAGCCGTCCGTGCAGCGTGGTGAGCGTCTGCGCTGCGAAATCTTCGAAGAACGGAAAATGGAGAATGTCGGTGTGAAAGTGAAGGATGTCGAATTCTTGCCTTTGCTTCCGCACCTCGTGCAGCATTGCGAAATGCGCGGATGGATCGGACTTCAGCGGATTCGGGTCGAGGCGCAGCGCTTTCTCCCGACCTGCGACGAGGTATGCATTGGTCGCGGAGTCGCCGCTCGCGAATAGTGTCACCTCGTGTCCCATTTCGACCAGTGCGTCGGTCAAATTGGCCACGACGCGCTCGGTCCCGCCATACCCCTGTGGCGGTACCGATTCCGCTAGCGGTGCGATTTGCGCGATTTTGAGCGGGCGGTCGAATTCCATGATCGGACTCATTCGAAAGGGCGATCCTGGCGCATACGATGCGCGCGTTGGGCATCGCGCAACGATCGGCCGGGGGCCGATTTATTTGTAGGCCGCATCTCGGCGACGCTGTCGCGCTTGCGTCTTTTTCCGGTAAATTTTTCATGAATGGCGTCCGAAGCGTTCAGGAGGCTTGCCCGGACGATGACCACATGGAACGGCAAAAACAAGATGTCGCGAAACTGGCGTACTCGAGCGACGCGGCACGGATAAGGCCGGACCAACGCGCACGATATGAAAACTACCTCGGCGAGATTCTCGGCGCGTTAGGCCCTCCGCTCGATCGTGACGGCACGCGCGGCCCGCCGGCGCGGCTTAGAAACTTGGAACGACATGCCGTGGCCTAGCAGCACGGCGTTGCGACGCTTCAGTGCAGCGAAGCTCTGACACCCTCCGACGTCGACGCGCTGCTCGATGCCGCATGCGTGTCGAACGCCGTGTTCGTCCGCCGATCGCCGTTGGTCGGGCGCTGCCATGCGTTCCTCGCGGTTCGCAACAGCGCCTTGTTGGTGGCTCCGCGTGTCGCCAGGCCGACGCCTGCGGCCGCCAATCCGATCCGAGCGGGGCCACGCGCGCGTACCGCACACAACGCGAGCGCGCCTCCTGCCAGAATTGCGACAACATCGCCGATCGATGATCCCATTGCGTGTCGCGATTGCGCCGTGTCGGCGTTGCGCCGTCCGCCTTGCAGGCTCGGAATCGAATCGGGACGGTCGAAGATGACCAGATGATCCTCGACGCCGGACACGCCCCAGACGGAACGGACTGTGTCGAGTAACGGTTCAGCCTCGGCCGGCAAAATAGGTCCGCTCAACGTCACGCGTCCGTCGCGCGCACCGATTTGGATGGCGTGCGGATGCGAGACGACGCGTCCCATTTTGGCGCGCACGCGCTCGATCAACACGAGATCGTCCGCCACGCGATTGCCTTTCAAGAACCGTCGCACGGTCGCGCGCACGCCCCGTGCGCGATGACCGAGGTCGCGCGCCGATACATGCAGCAGATGACCTGCGTTCATCAACGATCGACGCGCCCGATCGCGAACGAGCGCGCGCCGGCGGCGTCCCTTGTTCGGATCGAAGATGAACATCGTCGCGGCGCCGAGCGCCGCGCCTATGGCGACCGTGCTCAGAAGGCGCGGATATTGCAGCGAGTTTTTCATCATCGATCCTCCAGGCGCGATTGGTTGTCTGTTGGAGCGGCGTCACGGCTGTTGCGTTCCCGACGGTTGGGCGTTTCGGCGGCGAGAGCCTCCGACAACGCCGCGATCACCGTCCGCTGCATCGCGTGCCAGGTAGCGCCACGACCAAGCGGATGCAACTGATTGATCTCGAGCTCGATTCCGAGATAGCGCGACGGCGAATAGCGGCGGCGCAGCGCCGTCGTGAGCCCGTCGTTTTTGCCCGCATAGGGATAATTGCGGCGTACCGTCCATTGCGGCGAACGTCGCCACAGCGCCTCGCGCCAACGCGCGCATAACGACGCTTCGCGCAACCGGGCCGGATCATAGAGCAAGCCGATGTCGGCGGTGCGCCGGTGGCCATCAAGAACCGGGCTGAACGAATGCGATCCAATATGGACGACACGAGCGTGGTCGCGAAGCGCGCGGTCGACCGCTGCTTGCGCCGCCCTCCAGTAGGGGACGTAGTAGCGTTCGAAAATCTCCCGTCGCACGGCTTCGGGCGCCACTCGAACGAAAGACGAAAACAATTGCGGATGGCGCAGCGACCGATTGAGCTCGACGACCAGACGGCTCACCGTCGTAAACAGCAAGTCGCCGTTCAAGGTCTGCGCAAGTCCGCGGGCCATCGACAATGCGCCGGCGTCAAAGCCGCGATGGGAGGCCAGCGCATTGTCCGCGCTCTTGAACCAACGGCGATACGCAGGCGGCACGCGATTGCCGCCGTGCTCGCAGGTCACGAGCAACGCGAATCTGTCGACGCGCCGCGAGGTCATGGCGCGGCAAAAAGCTCATCTTTCGACAAGCAATCGCACAGCCGCTGATAGATCGGCTTCAACGTCGAACGACTCGGCGGGCCGTCGATCGCGCGCAAGATTCGTCGAGCCAGCGGTCCAGCGTTCGCAATCATCTCGATCGGCTCGCGATAACGCGCATTGAGTACCAAAGCATCGCGATCGCATTGTTGGACGAGGTGCGCCCAGACATCTTCGGCATGGACGCCGGTACCGTCGACGCCGAACATCCGCAGGTAATCGCCGTCGACAATCGTAGCCTCGTCGCCGTCGCGAATCGTGTCGCGGAGCAGCGTTGCGAGCCGTGCGGTCGGCAGCGTCTGTTGGTCCGAGAGCCCGCACCACCGTTCATCGTAGAGTGCTCTCACGACCGCGACAACGAGCGCGGCGACCGCCAGATCGGCGCGGGGGCACTCTTGCGTGTCGCATACGCGAATCTCGATCGCATTTCGATCGAAGCGCGCAATCGCGCCGTGCGCGTTCAGCCATTCATGCTGCAGCACGCGGTCCGGATCGTGCACCGCGATGTCGCGATACATCGGCGCGAGCACATTGCGTTCGTAGTCGGCGCGGTCATTCGCATTGTCGGGGATCACTGCGCCGGTAATCGACGGAACGCGTTCGGCGTTGGTCCGATAGACCTCGAGACGATAATCGAGAAATGGCGCACGCTCGGCATCCGCAATCGGCGAGCTTGCGGCGAGCGCGGGAATCAGCGGCAGGACCGCTCGCACCGCGGCATGCAGGCGCGCGAATTCCGCATCATCGGCGAACGGCAAATTGATATGCATGCTCTGCAAGTTGGCCCAACCATGGCGACGACAATCGAAAATGCGGTCGAACGTCCGGTAGATTTCGGCGCCTTCGTCGGTCCATATGGCGGCGTTGTCTGCATCCATCCAGGGATGCATCGCCGTCGGCATCAGGGCCACGCCGAACGGGCTCGCGCATCGCCGCGCGTATTCGATGCCGGCGCGGAACGCCGGCCCGAGCGCGGTGAGCGATGGGGCGGGTTCGACGTTTTTCATCTCGACCACGTGCTGTACCAGCTCGTTCGACCAATCGATGGCCGCGCCGGCCATGGGTTTTGCGTAACCGCTCCCGAGGGCGCGCAACAGCTTGGGGGCGAGTGGGAGCGGATCGAGCGACGTCGCATCGACGATTGCGTACTCGAGCTCGATGCCGTATCCGGCAAACGGTCGAAGCGGTTGCGCCACCCTAGACCTCCGCCGGTTGGGCGTGCTCGCGGATGCGCCGCAAAAACACGCCGATCACCTCCCGGTAGAGCGCGTCCTTCAATACACCGTCCTCATTGCCCGCGTCGATGTTCGGATTGTCGTTGACCTCGATGACGTAGCAGTGGTCGCCGACCTGCTTCAGGTCGACGCCATACAACCCGTCGCCGATGACGCTTGCCGCGTGAACGGCGGTCTTGATGATGATCTCGGGCGTCTCGCCGATCGTGAGCGAAATCGTCTTGCCTTCGACATGCCTGCCCGGCTCGCGCTTGATGACTTGCCAGTGTCCCGGCGCCATCAGATATTTGCAGACGTAGAGCGCGCGACCGTCGAGCACGCCGACGCGCCAATCGAACTCCGTCGGGACCCATTCCTGTGCGACGACGAGCTCCGACTTCTCGAAAAATGTGCGCAGCACGGCGTCGAGCTGCGCGCGCGATTCCACTTTGGCGACACCGCGCGAAAACGCGCTGTCGGGCAGCTTGACGATGCACGGAAAACGCAGCGTCGCGACGATCTGCTCGACATTGTCGCGATGGACGATCAGCGAGCGCGGCATCGGGATCTGATGCCGTGACAAGAGCTCGTAGAGAAAGACTTTGTTCGTCGCGCGCACGATCGAGTCGGGATCGTCGATGACCACGAGCCCCTCCGACACGGCGCGTCGCGCGAACTGATAGGTGTAGTGATTGACGTGCGTCGTGTCGCGAATGAACAGCGCGTCGAAGTCCGGAAGTCGGTCGATTGCGTCCCGCCCGATGATCTCCGCCTGCATGCCCATTTCCGTTGCAATCTTGCTGAACATCTTGAGCGCGGCCGGTGTCGACGGCGGATCGGGCGCCTCTGGGTTATGGAGGATCGCCAGCGCGGGCGGTCCCTTGCCGCGTTGGCGACGCACCGAGGCGGCCAAATGATCGGAGGCGGCCGCGGCGGCGAACTTCAATTGCGCGGCGTCGAGGTGACCCGGATAGAGCAGACGAGCTTCCGTCGGCGTCCCGCGATCGTGCCGGCATTCGAACGTCGCGCGAATGAACGGCGCATGGAGAAGCGCAAACAGCTGACGGGCCGCCGCTTCGTTGCGGCCGGTTGGATCGCGTCCGAAGTAGGACTCGATGGTGATCACTCGCTTGGTTCCATTCGCAATGGTCCATGCCGCGTCGTCATCGCCGACCAGCAAATGCTGGGGGTCGTCGGAATGCAGATCCTCGATCGTCTTTACATCGGGCCACGGTCGGTGGCCGCGCGCCTCGGCCACCAACGACACGTAATAGCCGCGTCCCTGATAGCGCGTCGTGCGACAGAAATTGAACACACGCGCGTCAACGTCCTTGGCATTCGCGATGTATTCGCGTGCGGTGATCACCGTTGCGCCGGGCGTTGCGAACGGCCAGTCGCGGCGTTGATTGACGACGAAAAAGACGTTCATCGGCGCCGTTTTGGACGTGGGTAGACGACGAGCAGGTTCGCGTCGTGCGTCACAATGCCGAGCAAAATCGCCGTCACGACGCGGTCGATCGAGATCCAATATTCGTGCGCTTTTCCGTACGGGTTCGGCTCGTACGGATCGACGACGAGGACACGCCGCCGCGTGCGGTCGAACCCCGCGATCACGACGAAGTGCCCGGCGGGGAAACCGCGAACATCGTCGGGCGTATCGAGCGGACCGTACTCGCGGGGCGAGCGATACAAGTAAGTAGAGCTCAATCCCGTCAGTATCGGCAGCCTGAAGCGAAGCAATGCGCGCACGAGAACCTGCGAAAGATCGGCGAAGCGCAGGCGACCGCCCAGTTGGAGGAATTGCAGATAACCCGACGTCGCGATTTGCAGTGGCTCCTCCGCCTTGACCTCGCGTTGCCTGGTCAGGCGCTCCGCGATGTCGACGTTGCGTGCAAACCACGTCGGATCGAACACCGTGACGTTGTACGTATAGATTGCCGCGCCATAGCCTTTGCGGAGCGCGTCGCACCCGAGAAACACGGCAAATGTTCCGCCGCGCTCGAGCCGGTACATGCGCGCGATGATCGTCTCGAGCGGTTCCTGATCGCCCCAATAGCGGTAGACCGCATGCAGGCAAGTCGGCCCGCACGTCGTTTCATCGGGCTGGGGCAGCGTTTCGACCGGCAGGCGAAGGGCATCGGGCGGATCGCCAGGCACCCGGGTAACGCGATCGTTCACGAGTAAGACGCAAAGCCGTTTAAACAAATCGGGCTCAAAAATGGTGCAGGGATCGTGCCAATCGCCGTCGAGCCGCGCTCCCTAGCGGAGACGATGCAATGCGGCCTCGAATGTGTAGAAATTGCATGCCGTGGCAGTGCAACTCGGGAACGCTGTAGGCGGCCTTTGGCCGGTGGACGAGAGCGCGCGCCGTCGCGCGGCGCGGGGCCCTATTTTTGGAGCGCGCTACGTCGCATCGACGGGCGTCGAACGAGGCACACGATCCTTGTCGGATGCGGTCTCCGCACGCATGCCGAGGCGGCGTGCAATTGCGGCGACGGCCGGTTCCCCGAGGGTTTCCTTCTGCAGCAGTTCGCGCGCAGCGTCTTCGAGCGTGCGACGATGCCGCGTCAGGATTGCCAGCGCGCGCTCGAACGCAACCTTGACGATCTCGCGTACGGCCCGATCGATTTCCCGCGCCGTGTCTTCGCTGTATTTGCGCTCCTGGGCAGCGACCGGTGTCGGCAGCAGCGGTGCGCGTTCCATTTCGAACGACAAATGACCGAGCCGGGGGTCCATCCCATAGCGCATCACCATGCTGCGGGCGATATCCGTGACCTTGGCGAGGTCGTCGGCGGCCCCCGTGGAGAGATGCTCGTAGACCAGAAGCTCCGCGGCGCGCCCGCCCAGCAGCACAGCCATCTTGTTCTCGAGCTCGTCGCGCGTCATCAGGAATCGATCTTCCGTCGGGCGCTGGATCGTGTAGCCGAGGGCGCCGATGCCGCGCGGAATAATCGAGATTTTGTGCACGGGATCGGTCCCCGGCAGGGACATCGCAACGATCGCGTGTCCCATTTCGTGATGTGCGACGACTTCGCGCTCTCTGGGATTCAGCACCTGGCGCTTTTTCTCGAGACCGGCCACGATGCGCTCGACGGCCAGCGTGAAATCGTCGAGCCCGACGTCGTTCGCACCGCGCCGTGTCGCCGACAAGGCCGCTTCGTTGACGAGATTGGCGAGATCGGCGCCGGTGAAACCCGGCGTCAGCGCGGCAACCTTGTCGAGATCGACATCGGGTGCGAGCCGAATCTTTTGCGCGTGGACGCGGAGAATTTCAGCGCGGCCGATGCGATCCGGTCGATCGACCAGCACCTGCCGGTCGAAACGGCCTGCACGAAGGAGCGCCGGATCGAGGATCTCGGGGCGATTCGTCGCTGCGAGCAGGATCAGCCCGTGGCTCGAATCGAAACCATCCATCTCGACCAGGAGCTGATTCAGCGTCTGCTCCTTTTCGTCATGCCCGCCCATTGGATATGCGTTACGCGCGCGTCCGAGCGCATCCAATTCGTCAATGAAGATAATCGCCGGCGCGCGCTTGCTCGCCTGCTCGAAGAGGTCGCGCACGCGCGCCGCGCCCACGCCGACGAACATCTCGACGAACTCCGAGCCGTTGATCGAGAAGAACGGAACGCCCGCCTCGCCGGCGACGGCGCGTGCGAGGAGCGTCTTGCCGGTGCCGGGCGGCCCGACCAGCAGCACGCCTTTGGGAATGCGTCCGCCGAGACGATTGAAACGCGCCGGATCTTTCAGGAAGCCGACGACCTCGCGAAGTTCTTCCTTCGCTTCGTCGACGCCGGCGACATCGGCGAACGTCGTCTTCGTGTCCGCTTCGATGTAGACCTTCGCCCGGCTCTTTCCGATCGACAAGAGGCCTCCCATGCCGCCTTGCTGGGACATCCGCCGCACCAGGAACATCCAGACCAGATAGAAGACGAGCGCGGGGAGAACCCACGACAGGATGTCGCGGAAGAAGGTGTTCTCCACGGCGCCGGTGTATTTGACGTCGTATTGCGCGAGATCTTTCGCCAGATCGGGATCGACGCGCGTGGTGATGAAACGGTCGCGGCCGTCGGCGGTCGGTTCTTTGTAGACGCCCTGGATCGTGTCTTTCGACACGGCGATTTCTTTGATGCGGCCATCTTTCAGCTGTTGCTGGAATTGGCTGTAGGGAATGGGCTCGACCTGCCGCGCGGTGACCCAAACTTCGCGCAGCCACAGCACGCCGACGACGGCAATGATCAGATACCAGAGGTTGAAATGAATTTCGCGCCGTTCCATGAGTCGTCTTTAGAGGCTTTGCGATTGGACCGCGTCGATGCGCGCGATGTGCCAATCAATCGCCGGTAACCTTTACCGTCGAACATTGGGACGGAGGACGCACGATACAATCCAGGCAATCGGAGGTTTGCGACGTGACGGAGACTTCAACCAGCGCGGTGGCGCGCGGCACGCCGGCGGGCACGCCGGTCGTTCGCGAAGATCATTTGCAGACGCCCTTCGAGCGAGTCGAGGGCCAGCGGCCGGTGATCTCGATTGCGGGCCTTTCGAAGGTCTATGCGTCGGGGTTCCGGGCGCTCGACAGCGTCGATCTGGAGATTCGGCGCGGCGAAATCTTCGCACTGCTCGGTCCCAACGGCGCGGGCAAGACGACCTTGATCAGCATCGTGTGCGGGATCGTCAATCCGACGGCCGGAATCGTTCGAGTCGACGGCCACGACATCGTGGCGGACTACCGCGCCGCGCGATCGCTGATCGGACTCGTCCCCCAGGAATTGACAACGGACGCGTTCGAATCGGTATGGAACACCGTGTCGTTCAGCCGCGGGCTGTTCGGTCGTCCGCCCAATCCCGCGCATATCGAAAAGGTCCTGAAAGACCTGTCGCTGTGGGACAAAAAAGACAGCCGGGTGATGACGCTATCCGGCGGCATGAAGCGCCGGCTCCTGATCGCCAAGGCGTTGTCGCACGAGCCGCAAATATTGTTTCTCGACGAACCGACGGCCGGTGTGGACGTGAATCTCCGCCGCGACATGTGGCAACTCGTGCGCTCGCTCCGCGCATCGGGCGTGACGATCATCCTCACGACCCATTACATCGACGAAGCGGAGGAGATGGCCGATCGGATCGGCGTGATCAGCAAAGGCGAGATCATCCTCGTCGAGGACAAGGCGGCGCTGATGACGAAGCTCGGAAAGAAGCGATTGACGTTACAGATTGCGCATCCGCTGAAGCAGATTCCAGGCGAGCTCGCCATCTATCGCCTGGAGCTTTCCGACGACGGCAATGCCTTGACCTACACCTATGACACC
>DASXPO010000135.1:0-15955 GCA_036493535.1 Casimicrobiaceae bacterium | reverse complement strand
GTCTTGCCGGCGTCGGGGTGCGAAATGATCGCGAAGGTCCGGCGCTGCGCGACATCGCGCACGAGATCGGCGGGAAAAGGTTCTTGGCTCATCGATTGAAACGCCGGCGGCACCGGTAAAAAATTCAAAAACAAACGCCGCTTCCCGAAGGATCGCGGCGAGCGGCGATTATATCAAGGCATGAGGGGAACTTTGTTCGTCGCCATTTGAATCTAAAAGAGGCTCTTTCTCTTCGCGAAACGAAGAAGGGAGGAAGCGTGCGCTATCGAAACCTAACTCGATTCCGCGAAAAAACGATGACGCAATCGATCGACGGCGTCGATATGAACAGGAGAAACTCCGATGAATGATCAATTCTCGAGCGCCAAACCGCTCATTGCGGCGCTCAGCGTGTCGGCTGTGCTGGGGTTTGCGGGACAAGCTCCCGCGCAGTCGACGTCAGGCAATCAATCCGGCGCACAAACGAAGACTCGCCCCCCGGCGGCCGCGACTGATACCGGCTCGTCAACGGCGCCGAGTTCCGGCTCGTACGGCGCGACCACCGGCGGTCCGAGCGAACAAAGCATGAATCCGAGCGGAATGGGCTCCATGTCGAGTCCGAATGTGATACCCCCCAGCACATCCGAAACTTCGGATTCGGCGTTCAAGAAGCTCGACGCGAGCAACAAGGGCTATGTCACGCGCGACGACGCCAAAAGCGTGTCGGGATTCGACCGCACCTTCCAGACGGCGGATGTCGATCATGACGGTAAGCTCTCAAGCGACGAATTCAAAAAAGCTTGGAGCTCGTTCACCGGTAATTCGCCCTGATATGAATTGAGGGCCGCATCCAAGCTTTGAGGCCTTGGAACGCGCCTCTGCGCTTGCAAAATCAGCGGCCCTTCGCGCCGGCCAGCGCGTTCACGTCCGGCGTGCGAACGTGCCACGCGGTTTCACGTTGCAGCGCATGACCGATGCGAATCACCGTCGAGTCGTTGAACGGCGCGCCGGTGAGTTGCATGCCAATCGGCAATCCGACTCGAGAGAATCCCGCCGGCAGCGATAGCGCGCACGCGCCGAGATAATTTGCTGCACGCGTGAATGTCGCAAGCGGTGTGGTTGCTTCGTCGACATCGACGACCGGAACCGCGGTGATCGGCAGCGTCGGCGTCAGTAGCGCGTCGACGTCCGCCATCGAAGCGGCAAAATGCGCTGCTGCAGAGCGGCGGTGCGCGAGCTCGTCGATGTAGTCCGCAGCCATGACCGCCTTGCCGGTCAACGTGCGCCGGCGCACCCACGGATCGATGTCGAGCGACTCGTCTTCGATGTAATCGCGATGGACGGCATAGGCCTCTGCAGCGATGATGCGCCCGTTGCGGGTCATGACGTCGTCGAAGTCGAAGTCCGGCACTTTCTCTTCCACGTGAGCACCGAGATTGCGAAGCGCCTCGATCGTCGTCGCATAGGCAGCCACGACATCCGCTTCCACGTTGTCGGGAAGGCGATCGAACGGCAGTGCGGCGATCCGCATGCCGCGCAGATTCGATGACCGTTCGCTTTGCGAAAAGTCGAGTCGAGGCGCAATGAGCGTCGACGGATCGAGCGGATCGGCTCCCGCAATCGCCGCCAGCAACAGCGCCGCATCGTCGACCGTGCGTGTGATCGGGCCGACTGAGTCGAGCGTCGTGGCGAGCGGCACGACGCCGGCGAGACTCACCAGCCCGTAGGTGGGCTTCAATCCCGTCAAACCGCACAGCGAAGCGGGAATTCGGATCGATCCGCCGGTATCCGAGCCGATCGCCGCAGGCGCAAGACCCGCGGCGACCGCGACTGCCGAGCCGCTGCTCGAACCGCCGGCGACGCGGTGGACGGCAGGATCCCACGGATTCCATGGCGCGCCCATCGGCTGATTCCGGCCCCATCCTCCGAACGCGAATTCCACCATGTGCGTCTTGCCGAGCGGGATCATGCCGGCCGCCAGCAAGCGCTGGACGACGGTCGCCGTCACGTTCGATTTGCGCCCGAGCCAACTCGTCGAGCCGGCCGTCGTTTGATGGGGCGCGAAATGCAGCAAGTCCTTGAGCGCGATCGGCAGACCATGCAGCGGACTCCGCACAACGCCTGCCTCGCGTTCGAGGTCCGCAGCTTTCGCGAGCGCGCGCGCTTCGTCGTCGTACACCTCGATGTAAGCATGCAGCCGCCCGTCGAGGGATGCGATGCGGGCGAGCACGGCGTCGACGATCTCGCGCGACGAAGTTTCGCGTGCGGACAGAAGGCGCGACAGCTCGGTGAGCGAGAGAAACGCAAGATCGGGCATGAACGCGAGTCTAGCCGCTCGATCGCCCCATGTCTTGTCGACTCGGCGGACTTCGAGATCGAGCATGTCCACCGATCGCAACGCGGTCGCGTTATTCTGTCGTCCCTTTCGGATCGAATCGATGAATCCACGTTATCGGCCTGCACCCGCGATCATGCGATTGCTGGTCATCGCAGGCGTTCTCGCCGCGTTTGCCGGCGGATGCATGCAGCTCGAAGAGCGCGAACGCGAGCTGACTTTTCGGCCTTCGCGCGTCGAGGCCGGATGGTTTTCGGGCCTTCCCGACGGCGTGCGCGAAGTCAGCCTGCCGGTGGGAGAGGGCCCGAATGCGCCGAAGCTCGATGCCTGGTGGTGGCCCGTCGACCGTGCCGATGCGCCGGCGATCCTCTACCTTCACGGCTCGCGATGGAATCTGACCGGACAGCTTCGCCGCATCGAGCAATTGCACAGGTTCGGTTTTTCGGTGTTTGCCATCGACTATCGCGGCTTCGGCAAGAGCGACGGCGATTTGCCCTCCGAAGAAACCGTCTACGCCGACGCACTGGAAGCGTGGAATTGGCTCGCGAAGCAGCAGCCCGATCCGGCGCGACGTCTGATCTACGGACACTCGCTCGGCGGTGCCGTGGCGATCGATCTGGCAGCTCGCTTATCGGAAAATCCCGGCAGTGAGGCGCGCGGCCTCATTGTCGAATCGACATTCACGACGCTTGCGGACATCGCGTCCGCCATGGCGCCCGAATGGATTCCGGTTCGTTTGCTGCTCTCCCAGAAATTCGATTCGGTTGACAAGATCGCACGCGTTCGAATGCCGGTCTTCATTGTGCACGGCGCGGGCGACCGGCTGATTCCCTCGCGCTTCTCGTCGGCGCTTTTCGCTGCCGCGCATCAACCGAAAAAGCTCCTTCTCGTCGACGGGGCGAGCCACAACAACGCGATGATCGTCGGCGCAGATGACTATCATGCAGCCTTGATCGAGTTGTTCGGTCTTTTCGTCGACGCGACGACGGCCCCGAACGCCAAGAAGCGCGCTGCCGGTTCCGCGTCGTGATCACACGAGTAGATCGCTTTGCTCGCGTGCGGCCCGCTCAGATCTGCATCGCGTTCGCTCGCTGTAGGCTACGAGCCCTCCGTTGACACGATCGTCTTGCGTTACCAGAATGGCCCTGGGGATATAACAAGAAGCGGTAAACGTACCTGACGGAGGAAACCATGAAGAGCCTGATGTTCGCCGCTGCGCTCGCGCTTGGCGCGATGGTGGCTGCAATCGGTAGCACGCAAGCCGCCGATCAATTGGTTTTGGATCGAAACGCAGCGATACAATTTGCCGCGCTTCCGGACGGCGTTCGTTTTCCGGAAGGCATCACCGCGAATCCCGCAACGCGCGATATTTTTGTCGCGACGTTCGATTTCGGGCCGAATGCCAACAAGCTGATGCGCTTCTCGAAGACGGGTGAGCTCACGGCAATCAAGGATTTCGGCGGAACGCCGCTGTTGGGCGTGGACTTCGATGCGGCGCATGGCAAGGTCTACATCCTGAACTTTGGCGCGTCGATGGTGCAGCGGATCGCCGCCAATTTCGACGCGTCAACTGCGGTGGAGAACGTCGCGACGATTCCAGCGGTCGGGCCGCCGACTCCTCGCATCGTCGGAAATCCCGACGGCAGCAGCGACACGATCACGTTCGGATCGAGCGGCTTTCCCGCGCCGAATTCGATGACGTTCTCGCGAAACGGCAGCCTCTATGTCTCCGATTCATTCCAGGGCGCGATTTTCCGCATCGACAACGTCGCGACATGCGCAACGCCCTGCGCAGTGGTGCCCGTCGCGCACGATCCATTGCTCGCGACGGCGGGTTTCCCGCCATTCGGCGCGAACGGCATCGCGCTCAACTCGGACGAAACGGCGCTGTTCATTGCGAACACCGGCGACAATCGAATCCTGAAGATGGATCTCGCAACAAAAGCGATTTCGGTGTTCACCGAAAGCATCCATGGCGCGGATGGGATCACGTTCGACGACACCGGCCGGCTTTGGGTCGCCGCAAATCAGGGCGATCAGATCGTTGCGCTGAACGAAACCGGGCGCGTCATCGCCAAGCTGGGCGAATTCCAGGGCATCAACCGCGACGGCACGCCAAAGGGCTTGCTCTTTCCCGCGAGTCCGGTGATCGTCGGCGATTGGATGTATGTCACCAATACGGCGTTACCGCTGGTCGGCGACGGTTCCGAGTGGGAATCCGACGTGACGCGCTGGACGATCGCCCGAATCAAAGTGCCGAAGCGTTAAAAACAAGCGCCGTCAGTAGGGTCCGCCGCGCTCGCCGACCGGCGCGCGGCGGATCTTCACCTCTGGCTTGAGGTGAAGCTGCCACGCGACATCAGCCCGTGCGGAATGCGACGTGTCGACGTCCTTGCGCGTCTTTTCTTCGCCGTCGATCTGATCGGGATGCCAGACACGAACGATGTATGCGTGTGGCGGCAGGTCGGCGATCAGCGCCTTGCCGTCATCTCCGGTCTTCGCGAAATAGGGTGATTCGGAAACGTAGATGTAGCCGATCATCCAGTCGTGGATGTTGCAGCCCAGGACAACGGTGCCCGGCTTGTCGAACACAACCGGCTGCGCCGCGACGCCTGAATACAGCGGCAGCTCGAAGCGCTTCGCGGCCGAAAATGAATAGACATGATGGCGGACGTTGTCGTGATTCGGAAACACCACCGTCGTGCCGACCGCGATCGCAAGCACCCTGGGAACGAATTCCTTGCTGACCTGATCGACCACCGCATCCCGCGAACGGAAACCGGCGCGCAAGCTGCCGTCGGCCGGGACGGCGATGACCACCGCGTCGGCAACCGGTTTGCCCCGCGCGTCTGTCACACCGGCGACGATCTGCGTTGTCTGCGCCTTTGCGATCGCCGCACAAAGGGAAAGCCCGACGAGCGTCGCGGCCGCTAACCGCCGCAGCCTCGGATTCATGGTCGATACGCCAACAAGAGGGTCACGATCCGGTTCTTATATTGATTGCCGTACGCGCCATACGTCCGTTCATCAGCGTAGCTCAAATTGAGCGATGCGCGCGAATCGAGGGCGAAACTGGCGGTCGTCGAGCCGCTCCATGTGGTGCCGCGGAGCCGATACGCGAAAAGGTCGTCGCCGCCGAACACGGGATCCGCGGCAATCGCGCTCGAAGCAAGAAAGATGGGCAAGCTCTGCTGCGCGGTCGATTCGACATCGCCGCGGCGAACCCCGAGTCTTAACGCACCGTAGACGATGTCGTTGAACGCGTAGCCGGCGCGCGCATAGCCGGCGAATCCGCGCAGATCGAACACGGTTCCTGGAATACCGGGCACGAGCGATTCGCCGTGGTTGTCGTAGCGGCGATCGTAAGCAATCCCTGCTGCGAGGTCCAACGCCTCGCTGTAACGGACGCCGAATTCAGCGTCGAGCAGCAACCGATTGCTGTCGCGTAACGCGTCGTCGTAATCGTCATGCGAAGCTTCGAGGGTAATGCGGAGCCACGGGGCTTGGTGCCCGACGCCAAATTTATGGCGCATGCTTGCGCGCGCGCCGACAACGGCATTGTCGAGACCGTGATAGCGCCGATAAAGCTCGCCGCGCGCGAACGCGACGACGCTGATCGTGTCGCTGGCGCCGGGCGCGAACAACGGGCCGATCTCGGCGCGAAACAGGGCGGCGCTGTCCGGGCGCACGTCCGGCGAATACTGCGCGTTGGAGAGATTGCTGCTGTGGAATACAGCGACATCGGTCGCGAATGTGGTTTCGGCGGCGCGCGCGAGCGGCGCCGCCGCCAATGCCGCAATGAACGGCGTTGCCATTCGCAACCACACCGTGGGTCGATCCATCGTGCGGTGTCGCTCGTCTTGAAGTGGGCAAAGAACTTGCTTAAAGCGTGCCATGGCCCATTACGCGGACCCAAAACGCATGACAGCTCGCAACGCGCTGATCCAATCGCTGCGCGCTGCGACGAGCAAGCGTTTGATCCAGCGCGATAAATTAGAAGCGGTTGCGCCGCAGTCTCCACCCGATCGACCGGAAGCCGACACGCCCGCCGAGCGGCATCGCGCATGGTTGCGGCAAGTCGCGCGGCACGCGAAATGACCGCTGTGGGCCACAATCGACGCACTGGTACGCCGTGACCTTTCGCAATCTGCAAACCCGGATCATGGCGCTCTTTGCGCTGATGACGATCATTGTTCAGATCGGCGCGATCGTCTTGATCAACACGGTCGGCGTGAGCGCCGCCCGCAAGACAATCGGCGCGGAGCTCGTTCGGGGCGCGCGTGTGTTCGATCGTCTCAAAGAGCAGGACACGGACCGGCTCGTGCAAGGCGCGCGTCTGCTATCGGCCGACTACGCGTTTCGCGACGCCGTCTCCACGGGCGACGGCGGCACCATCGCGTCGGTGCTTTGGAATCACAGCAAGCGAATCGATGCTGACTTCATGATGCTGGTGGGCCTCGACGGCCGCGTGATCGCGGACACGAGCGGGGACAAGTGGGGCAAGCCATTTCCGTTCCCGCGCCTGCTCGACCAGGCAACGGAATCGAGGCGTTCGAGCTCGATGATCATCGTCGGCGGCAGGCTCCATGAAATCGTCACGGTGCCGGTGCTCGCGCCCGTGCCGATCGCGTGGGTCGCGATCGGATTCAACGTCGATGACGCCGTCGCGAAGAATCTTGGTCGCTTGACCGAATTGCAGGTGTCGTTGCTGAGCCGCAACGCGGAGGAGCCTTGGCAGCTTCAGGCAAGCACGCTCGCGCCGACCGAGCGCGACGTGCTCGCCCGCGACTTTGCCGCAGGCCGCTTCGTCGCCAGCGATCACCTCGGCAATGCGATGTTCGGCGACGATGCGGTCACGCGAGTGTTGTCGCTTTCATCGGGCTCGGGTGTCCAGGTGGTTGCGCTGCTGCAAAAACCGATCGGCGAGGCGCTCGAGCCATTTCGCGAGCTACAGCGCCAGCTCCTGCTCGTTTCGCTCGCCGCGATCTTCATTTCGATTTTCGCGAGCATGTTGATCGCACGCGGCATCGCGAGACCGGTGCACGAGCTCGCCGACGTCGCGCGGCGCATCGCGAGCGGCGACTATTCGAAGAATCCGCCTGAACCCAGAAGCGACGAGCTGGGCGACCTTGCGACGGCATTTCGAACGATGCAGAACAAGATCGCGCAGCGCGAATCGCGGATCATGGACCTCGCGTATCGCGACACGCTGACCGGTCTTCCCAATCGCGCCAAATTCAACGAGCGGCTCGAGGCGGCGCTCCTCTCCGCCGGGGACGTCGACGTTCCGGTCGGCGTGCTGCTGATGGATCTCGACAATTTCAAATATGTGAATGACACACTGGGCCATTCGATCGGCGATCTGCTGCTCCGCGAAGTGGCGTTGCGATTGCGCAGCGCAGTGACGGCCCCCAACGCAATTGTCTCGCGCCTGGGCGGCGACGAGTTTGCCGTCTTGCTACCCGGGTGCAATGCGGGCGAGGCGCGGCACGTCGCACGCACGATCCTGATCGGGCTCGAGGTTCCGATGGCGTTCGAGGGCCACGCGGTCGACGTTCGTGCGAGCATCGGCGTCGCCGCCTATCCGGACCATGGTCTCGAACGGTCGACGCTGATGCGCCACGCCGACGTCGCCATGTACGCGGCGAAGCGCAGCAATGTCGGATCGTTGATCTGGGACGAGCGTTACGAGCAGCACAGTCATGAACGGCTATCGTTGATCAGCGATTTGCGGCGCGCAATCGACAACGAGGAGCTGCTGCTCATGTACCAACCGAAGATTTCGCTGTCGCGAGACCCCGAGCTCTACGTCGAAGCGCTGGTGCGCTGGCAGCATCCCGGTCGCGGCATGGTGCCGCCGATGGAATTCATCCCTTTCGCCGAGCAAACCGGGTCGATCCGCGAGATCACGCATTGGGTCGTCGCACATGCCGTCGAGCAGTGCGCGGCCTGGCGGCGCAACGGGCTGCCGATGAACGTGTCGGTCAATATTTCGGCGCGCGATTTGATGGATGCCGAGCTGCCTGTTCGCTTTGCGGCAATGCTCGAGCGATACGATTGCAAGGCGCAATGGATTTCGCTCGAGATCACCGAGAGCGCAATTCTCGACGACCAGGGGCACGCGGTCGAGAATCTGCAGCTTCTGCATTCACTCGGCTGCCGGCTTGCAATCGACGATTACGGCACCGGTTATTCGTCGCTCGCTTACTTGCGTCGTTTGCCGCTGAACGAGATCAAGATCGACAAGTCGTTCGTTCAGCGAATGGTGCGCGATGCCAGCGATGCGGTGATTGTCCGTTCGACGATCGATCTCGCGCACAACATCGGGCTCAACGTCGTCGCGGAGGGCGTCGAAGACGAGACGACGCTCGAGCGACTTCGCGCAATGGGGTGCGACATGGCGCAGGGCTACCATGTCAGCAAGCCGTTGACCGCGGTCGACCTTCTGACGTGGATTCGCGGCGTTGCGCGCATGAAAACGATCGCCGAACCTGCCGAACTGCGGCGAGTCGTTTGAAGAGCGCCAGCATGTCTGCGAGTATCGGTCGCAGCGCCGCATTAAGATAGGCCACATTTGCGACAGGGCGCTTTTAATCGAACGATGTTGCACAATCATGTCAATGCCGCCCTATCCGCATCTGCTTGCGCCGCTCGAACTCGGCTTCACGAAGCTGCCGAACCGTGTGCTCATGGGTTCGATGCATACGGGTCTCGAGGAAGCGCAAGACGGCCATGCGAAGCTGGCGGCGTTCTATGCCGAACGAGCCCGAGGCGGCGTTGCGCTGATCGTGACCGGCGGCATCGCGCCCAACTTCCGCGGCCGCCTCGAGCCGCGCGCCGCACAACTGTCCTTCGGGTGGCAAGCGAAGCACCATCGCGTCGTGACCGATGCCGTCCATGCGGAGGGCGGACGGATCGCGTTGCAAATCCTGCATGCCGGCCGATACGCGTATCACCCGTTCAGCGTAGCGCCGTCGGCTCTGCGCTCGCCGATCACGCCGTTCAAGCCGCAAGCCCTCTCGCGCTGGGGCATCCGGCGCACGATCGCCAGCTTCGCGCGTTGCGCAAAGCTTGCTCGAGACGCGGGCTACGACGGCGTCGAGATCATGGGTTCCGAAGGCTACCTGATCAACCAGTTCATCGCGCCGCAAACGAATTTCCGTACCGACGAATGGGGCGGTGCGTTCGAAAACCGCATTCGCTTCGCCGTCGAAATCGTGCGTCGGACGCGCGATGCCGTCGGACGTGACTTCATCATCATCTACCGCCTGTCGATGTTGGATCTCGTGGAAGGCGGCAGCGCATGGGACGAAGTCGAGGCGCTGGCGAAGCGTATCGAAACCGCAGGCGCGACACTGATCAACACCGGCATCGGCTGGCACGAGGCGCGTATCCCGACGATCGCGACCATGGTGCCGCGGGCGGCGTTTGCATGGGTGACGCGGCGTCTGAAGGACGTCGTATCGATCCCATTGATCGCGACCAATCGCATCAACGATCCCCTGGTGGGAGAGGCCATCATCGCGCGCGGCGATGCGGACATGGTGTCGATGGCACGCCCGTTTCTCGCCGATCCGGCGTTCGTGAGCAAAGCGGCGCAAGGGCGCGCCGATGAAATCAACACGTGCATCGGGTGCAACCAGGCATGCCTCGATCATATATTCGAGCGCCGGATTGCGACGTGCCTCGTCAATCCTTTCGCATGTCGGGAGACCGAGTTGAAGCTCGTTCGTGCGGACAAGCGCCGGCGAATTGCGGTTGTCGGCGCGGGTCCAGCCGGACTCGCGGCGGCAACGATCGCGGCGGAGCGCGGACATGCGGTCACGCTCTACGATGAAGCGGCGGAAATCGGCGGACAGTTCAATCTCGCGCGGCGTATTCCGGGCAAGGAGGAGTTTGCCGAAACGCTCCGCTATTTCCGCGTGCGGCTCGAGCGTCTCGGTGTTCACGTCGTCTTGAACCATCGTGTCGTTATCGAAGATTTGCGCGATTTCGACACCGTGCTGCTGGCAACCGGCGTTGTGCCCCGCCGTCCTTCGATCGCGGGGCTCGATCATCCCAAAGTTGCGAGTTACGTCGACATCGTCCATGGACGTCGGAACGCCGGCGCCAATGTGGCGATCGTCGGTGCGGGTGGAATCGGGTTCGACGTCGCCGAATTTCTGACGTCGACGGATCCGGTCGACGGCCATGCGAGCGAAGGCGAACGCGATGATCCGGCGATCGCGGCGTTTTGCGAGGAGTGGGGAATCGATCCCGAATACCGCTCGCGCGGCGGGCTCAAGGCCGCTCGCGACGACATCGCGCCGCGCCGACTATGGCTGTTCCAGCGGAAGGACGCAAAAATCGGCGTCGGACTCGCGAAAACGACCGGATGGATTCGGCGTACGCTGCTGCGCAAGCGCGGCGTCGCGATGGTTGCCGGGGTCGAATACGAGCGGATCGACGATGGCGGCATACACGTCAAAGTCGACGGACGCTCGCAGTGCTACGACGTCGACACCGTCGTCATATGCGCCGGGCAAGAGTCCCGGCGAGAGTTGTGGCACGCGCTCACAAAGAGTGGTATCGATTCGACATTGATCGGCGGCGCCGACGTCGCGTTGGAGCTCGATGCGAAACGGGCGATCGAGCAGGGCACGCGAGTGGCGCTTGCGCTCTAGTCAGACGCCTTTGCGCGCCATCGCGGCCGCGCGACGCAAATCGTCGACAAGGGCATGCATGAGCCTTTCGCGCGCGTCGTCGTCAGGCGCACGCAACGCTGCAGACGGATGATAGGTCGCGAAAATCCGCGCGCCCGATGGATGATGCAAATCGCTTTCACGCGCCGCCGTGATCGTGATCCGCGCGCCCGTTACGACACGCAAAGCCGTCGCGCCCAATGCGACGATCACGCGCGGCTTTACGGCACCAATCTCGCGCTCGAGCCATTCGTTGCACGCTGCCATCTGTCGCTGCGTCGGCGTTTTGTGAATGCGCCGCTTGCCGCGCGGCTCCCAGCTGAAGTGCTTGACGGCGTTGGTCAGATAGAAATCGGTCGGCGCAACACCCGCTTCGCCGAGCAGGCGTCGCAATAGCTTGCCGGCGGGACCGACGAAGGGCTTGCCCTGTTGATCTTCCTCGTCGCCCGGCTGCTCGCCGACCAGCATCAAACGCGCTTTGCGTGAACCCTCGCCGCCGACACCTTGCGTCGCACGTTCCCAGAGATCGCAACGGCGACACGCATCGATGTCATCTTTCTCCGGCAGCGGATCGGCAGGCGGCTTGGTCATCGCGATTCCCGAAAAACGATTTGCGGGCGCTCACACGTGTGAATCGCGAGCCTCCCTGGAGTTCCGCGTCGATTAACGGCGGCGACGAACGTGCGCGCTCGCGCGTTTCGCACCGAACCAGTCGGCGGCAAAACTTTCCAGCTCGGCGACGAACGAAAGCAGATGCGCTGCCGGTGGTGGCATGAAGCCTTGTGGTGGCAACGATGTCGGCCCGGCGCGTTGATAAAGCGGCTGCCGAGAGTTCCACGTGGTTGTTGGCCGTAGCTGCGATGACGAGTCAAGACAGTTGCGCGGTAGTGGTTCTGGCCCATTACCAAGCGGGCGATCACAATGGCCGCCACCGTCGACTAGTCGTTAAGTTCAAGGTGGCGCTCCTTGACCAGTTTTGTCCAGTGCGCGATGTCATCTTGCATATACCGACCAAACTGGTCGGGTGCCATGGGCATCGGCTGCAGCGCTTCGCTCGACAATCGTTCGCGAAGCTCCGGTGTCTGAAGCATTGTCGCGATCTCGTCATTCAGGCGCTTAACGATCGGTACCGGGATATTAGCGGGGCCAACAAGCCCGTACCACTGCACACCATCGAATCCCTTGTATCCCAACTCTTCGAACGTCGGAACGTTCGGTAGCAACGGATGGCGCTTTGCCCCTGTCACAGCAAGAGCTTTCACTTTATTCGCTTTGATATACGGCAGCGCGGCTGCAAGTCCTGGAAGCATGGCCTGCGTCCGCTCCCCAAGAAGGTCTCGAAGAGCTTGACCAATGCTGCGGTACGGAACATGCACCATGTCCAGATTCTCCGCGAGCTTCAATTGTTCCATTGCGAGATGGGTCAGCGTGCCGGCCCCTCCAGTCCCATAGGAGAGTTCGCCGGCATGCGCTCTGGCGAACTGAACGAACTCCCTTAGCGTGTTTGGCCGAAAGGCGACAGGGACGATAAAGACGTTGGGAGTTCCGGCAATCATCGCAATTGGGGTAAAGTCCTTGACCGCATCATAAGGAAGCTTGCGTACGGCCGGCTTCGTGCCGTGGGTCGAGACGTACGCGATCATCAAAGTGTAGCCATCGGGCGAAGCGCGCGCGGTATCGAGCGATGCCACGACGCCGTCCCCGTCGCTTTGATTCTCGACGACGACAGGTTGGCCAACCGCCGTCGACAAGTGGTCGCCAATCGTGCGTGCTACGAGATCAACGCCACCGCCCGGCTGCGTCGGCGCGATTATCTTGATTGGCTTGGTCGGGTAGGCGGCTTGCGCCAGCACGGACGCAGCAATGACACTAAACACTACTGCGCTTACCCAATTCGGTCGCAGTGCCACGCGCAATTGACGGGGTCCTCCAACAGGTGTAGCGGGATGCAATGTGCGATATGAAATCGCGAGCTCAGATACAAATTTTATCGTCCAGACTCGGCTGCTTTCGTGCTCCCGGATCTATCGACAAAGCGGTTCTTGTAACGTAAAGCGCGGAACCCCTTCTTCTCGCGCGACCCGGACCCTCCTGATTCCAGGCAAACATGATTTGTTCGTTACTAGAGCGCGATCTCTTCAAGGCATGCTTCCTGCCTCCGAGAGTAAATCGCCTTCGAAAATCTGGGATGGGATCAATTGCTAAAACGCGATAGTTTTCCTGGCAGACATGACCCTCATGCATAACAGCGCGTTGGTCAGGGCGCGCGGAAGTTCTATTCAACCTTGTGTTCGGAGGATCCGATGAAACGTAAACCCATGATGCGATTGTATGTCGCCGTCTTTGGCAAAGAGTGAGGATTGGCGACACCCTAAATCCGGGCTATTCGGCCCAGGCTGCCAAATGGTCGAAGAGTTCGGCAGCTGGTCGCTGTAACGCGTTGCGGTTTCGGCAACAGACGGCGTAGCGATAGTCTTTCCAAGTGTCGATCAATGGAATTACCGCGACTTCAAAATCGCGAGCGTAACGCAAGGCGATTTCCGCGGGCATGATGGCAACGACAAGTCGCGATGCAACCATACGAATCATCGCGTCGAATGTCGGAGCCGCAACACGATACCTCAGCAGCTTGCCTGCACGTACGCTCTCCTGACGTAATCGGTTCGTGACCGGGCCGCCGGACGATATCCCCACGTGTTCGAATGCGAGGGTTTCGGCAAAAGCAACGTGGTCTTTCTTCGCTAGAGGATGATCGCTCGGCACTACTGCCGATAGGTTGTCGCGCTTTCCCGGCGTCCAATCGAGTCCGGCCATGTCGGTATCCATCCAGCATACGCCCACCGCGGCGAGGCCGTCCTTCACGCGAGTGACCACTTCGTGGCTACTCATCTCCAAGATGTGGGCGTCGATGCTGCGGTACTTCGGATTGCGTAAGTAGGAAGCGATTGCCAGAGGTACGAACGCCGCGTTTGCGGATCTGTTTGCAGCTATGCGGACGGAGCCGCGAAGACTGCCCGCGCTTTTTCCGATATCGCGTTCTAGGATATCGCGGTTATACAAGACGTTTCGGGCGTGTTCGAGCAGACGTACTCCTACGTCGGTCGCGGCGACGCCCGTACTCGTTCTGGCCAATAGCCGTGTGCCTGCGAATACTTCGAGCTGCGTGATGCGCTTGCTAATCGCCGACGCTGTTATGTTCTTCGATTCTGCTGCTTGCGAGATGCTCCCGAGTTCGCAAACTGCGACGAAGAGTTCAAGCGAAGTAAAGTCAAATTTGTCAGCCATCAGCGAGGTCTTCTGCGTTGTAACGCGAGCGTGACCAGAGCCTCGCATTCCGGACTGAGCCGCGGTTCGGACGACATTTCCGTTTCCACCTCCCGGTAACAGTTACCGGGCAAATCCCCCCTGTCGTAGCGTAAATTGGTCCCGAAAAAGAAAGCACGCAATGCAAATTGAAATGATTTCCATTTCGAGAAGGCGTTATTTCCAAATCGTCATGGTTCGCCGACTACAGTTGGATACGCTCAGCGCTTAGAAAAGCTCAAGCCGAAAAATTGGGGGCAGCCGAGCGACGGCATCGCGTGCCGTCTGCTCGACTATTCGGCATGATTTCCGTCACACGCAGTCATCGCGTCGTTTCGGATTGGGCTGAATCGGACATAGTAATTGGGGATTATCCCATCGTTAGTGCTACGCCATCCGTCGATGGCGCAACGGAGGAGGAACTGTCGATGTTATCGAGACGCGGACTGATCGCGAGCACTTTGGCTGCCGCGATGATTGCAGCCTCAAGCGGTACTGCCTATGCCGCGCAAGCGGATATGGTCAAGCCGGGGGACCTTTTCGTCGAACCACCAACCGTAACGAGCCTAGGCTTCGAGTGGCGCATCGACGGCGACGACAATCGTAACGCGATGGTCCAGGTGCAATACCGAAAGGTCGGCGACGCTACGTCGAAGACGGGAATGCCGCTCTTCCGCCTGCAGGGCGAACGGACCCTCGAGGGCGTACGCTTCGACGTCATCAGCCCCAACATGTTCGCCGGCAGCATCATCGATCTTCAGCCCGACACCGACTACCAGGTGGTTTTCACGATGTCGGATCCGGACGGCGTGCGCGGCCAAGCGGTCAAGTCGGTGACGGTGCATACTCGGCCGGAACCGAAGCCCGTAGCAGGCGGCCGCGTGTTTCATGTCTACCCATTCGGCTACACGGGACCCACGATTGAGCCCCATTTCTTCGGCTTGCTGGCGGCGTATAACAACTCGTCTTCCGGGACGGACATGACAATGGCTACCCGCCCACGAGTGCGTCCGGGCGACACGATCCTGGTGCATGCGGGCCTGTACATCAATCAGCGGGAAATCTACAGCAACACGCTGTCGATCGACACTGTTCCATTCGAAGGAACGTACTATCTGCACGGCAAGGGCACCCCCGATGCGCCGATCGCCATCAAGGCCGCCGGCGACGGCGAGGTGGTGTTCGACTGTAACGGCGCCTTCAACTGCTTCAACGTAAAGGTCGCCGATTACAACTACTTCGAGGGGCTCACCATCCGCAACACCGAGATCGCCATCTGGGCCGGGGCGCAATTCGAGGAGAGCGCCACCAAAGGCCTCACGGTGAAGAAGTGCCGCTTCGAAAACATCGGGTTCGGCGTCTACACGAACAACTCGCTGTCGAACAACTTCTACATCTCCGACAACTACTTCATCGGCCGCAACGACCGCGTGCTGATCGGCTGGAGCGGCAACCCGTGGCCGCAGGTGGCAGCGTCGATCAACATGCCGTGGCCGCCGGCGATGGGCCAGCTCTCGCTCAATCAGTACAGCATCGTCAACCCGCATCCAGGGTCGTACATCGCCGTGAAGTACTACGGGCCGGGTCACGTCATTCAATACAACTACGTCGCGAACTTCCACGACGGCATCGACGACGAGACCTACGGCAATCCGCC
>DASXPO010000134.1:0-14681 GCA_036493535.1 Casimicrobiaceae bacterium | reverse complement strand
ACGACCCGCTGCTGATCGGCTGGAGCGGCAACCCGTGGCCGGCGGTCGCAGCTGCACGGGGCCTGCCGTGGCCGCCTGCGATGGGTCAGCTATCGCTCAACCAGTATGCCGTGACCAATACGCATCCGGGCTCGTACATCGCGGTGAAATACTACGGTCCCGGGCACGTCATTCAGTACAACTACGTGGCGAATTTCCACGACGGCATCGACGACGAGACCTACGGCAATCCGCCTGGCTCCTTCGCCACCGACGCGAACCTGCCGGATACGACGAACGGGCCGAAGTATCCGCCGCCGGAGTACTGGGACCAGCGGCCCGTGTCCATCGACGTGATGAACAACTTCATGACGAACTTCCACGACAACTCGTTCGAGGCGGATGGCAGCATGCACAACGTGCGCCTCGTGCGGAATTTCATCATCAATACCGCTTCTCACGGATATTGCAGCCAACCAACGCTGGGCGGGCCGATCTACTGGATCCGAAACATCCAATACAACTGTCCCGGTGGGTCTACGCGCGGTGAAGCGACGGGAGCGGTGTACTACAACAACACCACGTTATGTGAAACGGCGCCGTCGCAGAGCCAGAACGTGCATTGGCTTAACAATCTGATGCTCGCGCAACACTCCTTCGCCACGGCGTTCGTCTTGGCGGTCACGACAGACACCAACTGGTCGTCCTCGGACTACAACGGCTTCTATCCCAACGCGGAAGCCGCCAATTCATTCCGTTGGACTTCGCCGGATTTCAGTGTCGCCGCCGACATCCCGGCGCCCGGGCATACGCCGGTGCTCATCACGCGCGACTTTCCGACTCTCGCCGCTTATAGCGCAGCAACGGGTCGGGATACGCACAGTTTGCTGCTCGACTACAGCATCTTCATGCACGTGCCGCCGCTGGACGCGCGCGACTTGGCGAATATCACGAAGCTCTACGATCCGCAGACCGACGCGCTCGACTTCCGCCTGCGTCCGGGCTCGGCGGCGGTGGACCGGGGCATCGTGATTCCGAACGTCACGGACGGCTATACAGGTGCAGCGCCTGATCTCGGCGCACTCGAAATTGGCACGGCTACGCCGCAGTACGGCCCACGCTACAACCCGTGGTGGCTGTGACATGAGCTCGTTGCATTAAACGAACCGGGGCCGGCGACACGCTGGCTCCGGTATCGGACCGACGGGCGCAGTGGCGCGACGTGTGCGGCCTGCGCCTTCTCTATGCTTATCCAGCGCTTCATTCGCCCCATGAGATCCTTCTTTTTCGGCGCCTGCGTCGTGCTCGCGGCACATTTTGCGAACGCTGCATCAACGCAGGGCGACCGAGCGCAGGAGCCCATTGCCGAGGGTGCCATGCGCGAAGGCACGCTAATCGTCTACGGTTCGACGAGCGAGCGATTCGCGCGCTATCTGGTCGACGAATTCAAGGCGCTCCATCCCGCGATTTCGGTGAAGTACGTGTCGCTTCCGGTCGGCGAGCTCGATGTGCGTCTGCGCCGGGACGCTGAATCGCCCGACGGCCCAGATGTGGTCTGGAGTAGCGCGATGGACCTGCAGATGAACGCGGCGCTCGATGGTCTCGCCCAATCGTACCGATCGCCTGAAGCAGCGTCGCTTCCGGCGTGGGCAAAATGGCGCGATCAGCTCTATGCCACGACCTACGAGCCGGTCGTGCTGGTCTATAACCGACAGTTCGTCCAAGCCGACGAAGTGCCGACGACGCACGCAGCATTGCGCGAAATTCTGTCGACCCACGCGGACAAGTACCGTGGCAAGGTTTCAACGTATGACCTCGATAACGTCGAGGTGGGCGCGTTGCCGTTTCGCGTCGACGCGGCACGAGACGCACGGTTCTGGGAGTTGCTGCGGGTCATGCGCGCGGAGAGTGTGGACGAGCAGTCGTCAAGCGCCACCATACTCGATCGAATTAGCGCCGGCCAAAGCTTAATCGCGTACAACATCGCCGGGGCTGAGGCCATTCGCCGTGCGCGACGAGACCCGCTGGTCGGCGTTCAGTTCACCCTCGACTATAACCTCGTGCTGTCGCGCGTGATGTTCATTGCCAAGCATGCGCCGCATCCCGACGCCGCTCGCCTGTGGGTCGATTTCATACTGTCTAAGCGGGGCCAGCAGCAGATGCAGCTCGCTGACCTCTATCCTATCCGCGAGGATGTCTCGGGGGTTGACGCGGGTATCGTCCTGTTAAGGCGAACTGCCAAGGTGGCGAAGCCGATCGCGCTCGATGCGACGCTCGTCAACCTTTGCGCGCCAGAGTCGATGCAGTCGTTCAAGGAGCGTTGGCACAACACACGCGGCGAAGCGGCGGCTGGCTCGGGTACGGGAGGGGGACGCACGTCGGGTCGCCGTCTACAATACACCGCATCGCCATGAGCGCGCGTCGTTCGTTTTGGGTAGGTATGCGGCCGTCTTACGTCCTCGGCCCAGCCGCTTTCGCGGCGATCACCGGCTGCATGAGTCCACAAGCTTTCGCACAGTCGACCATCGTCAAGCCTGGATGGTGGGAAATCTCGGTGACAACACGCGTGTCGGAAGTCCGCACTACCGGAAACCCTGTCGCTGGCGTATCGGGCCAATCTCCGGAACTTCCAGCGGAGACCCGCCAGCCGGTTGTCGCGCCTGATGTCACTCGCACGGTAAGCGAATGTCTGGTCGGGCCAGCAACACGCAGCTGGAGTGCCCTCACCAAAATCGATCGCGACTATGGCGCCTGCCAGATCAAGCCCGTGTCGCGCAATGCGAGGCGCTACACGGCGACACTGAGTTGCTCGGGCGGCAAGAGCAGTGGTAAAGCCGATTTCAACGCCACATCAACCTCCTTCAAGGGTGAAGTTCAGGTAATAGCGCACGAGTCTTCGTACGATCGGACAGATACGAAGCTCACGCAGGGGCGCTGGCTGCGTGCCAGTTGCGATGATACGGCTGCACATCCGTAAGACAACGACGGTCAAGGAAAAGACCGGCGGTGAGCTCGGTGGATGCCGTAGCAGGAGAGCCTCCTATCATCCCCTTGACCGACGCCCGGAAAGAGCGCCAGTTCGCCATCTGTTGCAGGAGCCGCCGCGCGCTGGCGAAGCCGCCAGCCGAAATGTTTGATCACCTGCTGGCCGGAGCCGAATCAGCTTCGGTTTGAGCTTGCCACTGACTTCTCTCCGGTGCTTGCCCGGATGCGATTATCGGCGGCGACGAATGCGTTGGGTCGCGGGTTTCGCGTCAAACCAATCGGCGGCAAAACTTTCCAGCTCGGCGACGAACGACGAAGCTGCTGGCGAATAGGCGCGCTGTTTCTTGTGCAGCACGCCAAGTTGCCGCGTCAGCGCCGGATCGTCGAGCGGGTGCGCCACCAGGTCGGATGCCGCGGTGATCTCGAGCGCGATACGTGGGCAATAGCGTTGCGCCGAGACCTGCGCGCACCATGCCATTGCCGTCGTCATGAATTCGCTTCGTAGGCTGGCGTCGCGATGCGCCCGAGTGTCGCGTATGCATGATCGACGATTCGTCTGACGCAGCTTTCCCGATTCATCAGAATCAGCGGCGTGTCCAGCAGATGGGCAAGCTTCAGCCGAGGTGGGGTGGCGAGGGGATGGGTGTGCGGACGGACGGCGACCATTCGGTCGCTGGCGAGCGTGGTGAACGCCATTTGGGGATCATTCGCCGGGGCGCTTGACGCAACTATGGGCTGCGCGGCCTCCATATGTCGGACAGATCCTCATTCCTGCGGCGTTTCCAAGTATCCTGGCCGGCCTCAAGATCGGGTGGGCATTCGCATGGCGGACGCTGATAGCGGCCGAGGTCGTGTTCGGCGTGTCGTCCGGATCGGGTGGGCTCGGTTGGTTCATCTACGAGAACAAGAATCAGCTCGAGATACCGAACGTGTTCGCCGGACTGTTCACGGTGATCTTGATCGGCCTCTTCGTCGAGAATTTGATCTTCCGGACCATCGAGGCGCGGACAGTGAAACGATGGGGCATGCAACACTGAAGGAGGAGTGAGCGATGGGGGTCTGGCAAAAAATCGTTGCAACGTTGGTCTTCACCGTTCTCGCGGGCACGGCGCTCGCCGAGTCGAACGAAGTCAGCGTGGCACAGCAATACGGCGTGAGCTTTCTGCCGCTCATGGTGATGGAGCGCGACAAGCTGGTCGAAAAACACGCCAAGGCGGCGGGGCTCGGGGGCGTGAAGGTGAACTGGGTCAAAGTCGCAGGTCCGAGCGTGATGAACGACGGCGTCATCAGCGGTGCGCTGCAGTTCATCGCGGTCGGCGCGCCGTCGCTGATCACGCTATGGGACAAGACCAACGGCGCGGTCAAGGGCGTTTCGGCGATGACGACGTATCCGCTCTATTTGAATACGCGCAATCCGAACGTCAAATCGCCCCGAGACTTCAGCGACAAGGACAAGATCGTCGTTCCGTCAATCAAGGTCTCGACGCAGGCGATCATGCTCCAGATGCTGGCGGCGAAGGAATTCGGCGAAGCCAACTATGCGCATTTCGATCCATGGACGGTTGGACTTTCGCATCCGGACGGGCTGCTCGCCCTGACCAACAATACCGGCGGCGTCACCGCGCACTTCACGTCATCTCCGTTCCACGAGCAGGAGATGAAGACCCAGGGTGTGCGCCTGCTCACGACCAATTACGAAATCCTCGGAGGGCCGGCGACGGCGGTTGTCATTGCGGCGTCCGTCAAATATCGTGATGCAAACCCGAAAACGTACAAAGCGTTCTTCGATGCGCTGAAAGAAGCGATCGACACGATCAACAAGGACAAACGCGCGGCCGCAAAGATTTATCTGGAGCAGGCCAAGGACACGAAGAATTCCGTCGATGACATCTATTCGATGATCGCCGCCGCCGATTATGCGTACACGCTGACGCCCCAGAAGGTGTATAAAACGGCGGAATTCATGCATAAGATCGGGACGATCAAGAAGGAGCCGGGCTCGTGGAAGGACCTGTTCTTCCCCGAGGTTCAAGGGTTGCAGGGCGATTGACGACGCGAGCCGAGGACGCGGGGCGTTGCGTGGAACAGCGGTTACGCATTGGGAGCGGAGCGGGGTTCTCCGGCGATCGCCTCGACGCCGCGATTATTCTCGCGGAGCGCGGGCAGCTCGATTATCTCGTTCTCGAATGCTTGGCGGAGCGCACGATCGCGCTCGCGCAGTTGCGCCGGCGCAAGGACCCGTCGCGCGGCTACGATCCTCGCCTCGAGCAGCGGATCGAGCAGCTGTTGCCGGTGCTGAAGCAGCAGGGCACAAGACTCATCAGCAACATGGGTGCCGCGAATCCGCTCGCGGCTGCCGATGCGACCGTGGCGATTGCGCGACGTTTGGGCATTTCGGTCAAAGTGGCGGTTGTCACCGGCGACGACGTGCTCGAGCAATTGGGCGGCCACGAGCGAACGCTCGAAGACGGCGCGCCGCTTGCGAATTTCGCGCCTCTCGTATCGGCAAACGCCTATCTCGGCAGTGCTGCGCTGTTGCCCGCTCTCGCTTCATGCGCCGATGTCATTCTCACGGGTCGCGTCGCCGATCCATCGCTTTTCCTCGCCCCCATGATGCATCACTACGGATGGCCAGAAGACGATTACGCACGACTGGGACAGGGCACGTGCGTCGGACACCTGCTCGAGTGCGCCGGTCAGATTTGCGGCGGGTATTTCGCGGATCCCGGTCGCAAAGACGTGCCGAACATGGCATGGCTCGGCTTTCCGTTCGCAGACATCGATCCGCACGGCGGCGCGACGATCAGCAAAGTGCTGGGCACCGGCGGCCGCATCGATCTCGCCACGGCGAAGGAGCAGCTTCTCTACGAAGTCACCGATCCCCATGGATATCTGACACCGGACGTGATCGCCGACTTTTCGACGGTGCAGTTGTCCGAGCACGGCGCGGATCGTGTCGCGGTCCGGGGCGCGGGCGGCATTCGCCGCCCGGCACAGCTCAAAGTGAGCGTCGGTTATGTCGCTGGATACATCGGGGAAGGTGAGATCGGATATGGCGGAACGAATGCGTTGGGTCGGGCGCGGCTCGCGGCTGAAATCGTCCGCGAGCGGCTGAACGGCCAGTTCGACGAACTCCGCGTCGATTTGATAGGCAGCACTTCGCTTCATGGCCGCTCGTTTATCGGCGACGAAAAGCCCTACGAGGTCCGGCTGCGCGTCGCTGGTCGCGCGTCGACTGCCGAGCGCGCGGCGCTCGTCGGCGAAGAAGTGGAGGCGCTCTACACCAACGGTCCCGCCGGAGGCGGAGGCGCGCGCAAGTACGTGCAAGAGCAAATCGGAATCGTCTCGACGTTGATCGATCGCGATCGCGTCCATGCCCGTGTCGCGATACGCGAAAGCGTGAGTCATGCCGAAGCTCTATGAACTCGCGCACTGCCGCGCCGGTGACAAGGGCGAGACATCGATCCTTTCGGTGATCGCCTATCGCGCCGACGACTATCCGTTGTTGGTGGAACGAGTGACCGTCGAAGCGGTACGGCGGCATCTGGTGGGTATCGCGCAAGGGGAAATCCGCCGCTACGAGTTGGGGAATCTCGGCGCGCTGCAATTCGTGTGTGCGCATTCGCTCTCCGGCGGCGTGACGACCTCGCTCGCGCTTGATGCGCACGGCAAGTCGTTGTCGTCCGCGCTACTGGAAATGGAAATCTAGCGCGATCCGCGCTTCGGCGCCGATTTCCGGTCTACTCGCCGTGGCGGTGGCGCGGTGCTTCCGCGCTTGACAAGCTCGAACGGCAACTGTTGATAAAGCTCGGCGGGTGCGCCTTCGAGCCGCGCAATCAATTGCAGCGCAGCGGCGCGCCCGATGTCGACGATCGGAGTGCGGATGCTGGTGAGCCCGGGCGTTTGCGTCGCGCCAAGATCGGTGTTGTCGACGCCAGTGATCGACACCTCCTCCGGGACGTGCACGCCGGCTTCACGACAGGCGACCATCGCGCCGACTGCGAACACATCGTTCGTAGCTACGACCGCAGTCGGACGCGGCTTCACCTCGAGCAGCTCGCGCATCGCCTTCGCAGCCGATGCCAGCGCGATCGGTGCATAGCGAACATAGCGGGGATCAAGGGAAAACTTCGCTGCCGCGAGCGCGGCACGCACGCCGGCGCCGCGCTCACGCGCGCGATCGTTGCCTTCGGTCGGCGCGCTAATGAGTCCGAAGCGCCGGTGTCCGAGCTCGATCAAGTACTGCGTCAGCGCGTAGGTCGCGGCGCGGTTGTCGAAGCCGATGCTCGGGCGCATCTGTGACGAATCGACGCCCCAGGTCAACACGTAGGGACGGCCGTAGTCGCGCAGGAGCGAGAACAAACCCGGATCGTGGTCGAGTCCGACGAATACGAACGCGTCGACGCCGTGACGCGCAAGCGCGCCGGTCACGCGCACTTCCGTCGCGAGATCGTAGTGATGCTCGGCCAGAACGAGCGCGTAGCCGCGTTCATCGAGTACTTGCTGCAATGCGCTGGTGGTGCGTGCGTAGAGCGCATAGTCGAACGATGGGACGACAGCGCCAATCATCTCGCTGCGGCGGCTCCGCAACGCTCGCGCGGCGCCATGCGGCACGTACCGCAATTTGTCGACTGCGTGCGCGACGCGCGCGCGCGTTTCCGGATCTACCTGATCGGGCAGATTGAGCGCGCGCGATACGGTCGCCGTCGAAACGCCGGCGAGCCGCGCTACGTCTTTCGCGCTGGAGCGCGAACGGGAATCGGCGCCGACTTTCGGAGCGGAAACAGGGGGCATCGCAGGACTGAGCATATCGCTGATGGAAACGATTGCATAGGAGCCTCCGCGCGCGGTAATCAAGGTTGCCCAGAGTAAAACACCCTTGACAAAGACGGCGGGCCGAACGAGCATATGTAATCGAATACATTTCGGCGTCGATGATCGCGTGTGTGAGGAGTAGCGGATGACCGCAGTGCTGGAGCCGGTCAAGCACGTCGTACTGATCATCTTCGATACGCTTCGGCGCGATGCCGTTGGCTGCTATGGCACGCCACCGCCATGGGCCGCGGTCGCGACACCGAATCTCGACGCATTCGCAAAAGAGTCGGTGCGCTTCGAGCGCGCGTATCCGGAGGCCCTGCCGACACTGTGCGCGCGTCGCACGATCTACACGGGCCTTCGCACGTATCCGTTCCACAACGGCGATTTTCGTCATATCAAGGGTGACTTCGTCGGGATCGCGCCGGGATGGGGCCCGATTCCGGAGTCGCAAGCGACCCTCGCTGAAATGTATGAAGGCGCGGGTTTCCGTACCGGTCTCATCTCCGATCTCTATCACGAATTCAAGCCGTCGAAGAATTTTTGGCGGGGCTTCCACCAGTGGACTTTCATTCGCGGACAAGAAGCCGATGCGGCGCGCAGCGGCCCATTTCCGTCTCAGGACGAAATCGATTATTGGGTACCGCGTGAGTTGCAGGAACTGCGCGGCAAGGCGACCGGACTCGAGCAACCGGGTTACGGCGCACACTGGTTCTCGTCGCGCATTCTGCTGAACATGCGCGATCGAGTGCGCGAAGAGCTGTGGTTCAACGCGCAAGTCATGCAGGAATCGGCGCGGTGGATTGAGCAGAATCTCGATGCCAAGCGTTTGTTCCTGACGGTGGAGTCCTTCGATCCGCACGAGCCATGGTTCGTCCCGCCACACTATCGGATGCGCTACGATTCGAGCGACGGTCGCGAGCAAGTAATCTCGCCGTATGCGGAAATGCCCTGGCTTTCCGAGCAACTGGTCAAGCGTACGCGCGCGAACTACAGCGGTCTCGTCGAAATGTGCGATCGCTGGTTTGGCCATCTGATCGAGACGCTGCGCGTGACCGGCGTTCTCGACCAAGCGCTGGTTATCGTGACGTCCGACCACGGACATAGTCTATGGGAGCGGCGCGGCTACATCGGCAAGCGGGGTTATCCTTCGGATCCCGAAAGCTACGAAGTGCCGTTGCTGGTTCGCCATCCGCAAAAGCTCGGCGCTGGCACCGTGTGCAATGCATTGGTCCAGCATCATGACATCGCGGCGACGGCGCTCGACGCATGCGGTGTCGAGCCGCCCACGCCAATCGACGGTAAATCGTTCTGGAAACTCGCGTTTGTCGGCGGCCCTTCGATTCGCGATCACGTCACGATCGGTTGGGGCACCGCGATGACGGTGATCGACGACCATTGGTGGTTCAACGCCAAAATCAACAAGCGCGGCGCCTTTTTGTACGACACGCCGCGCCCGGCGCCCGACGCGCGCAACCTTGCCGAATCGCGAGCCGACGTCGTCGAGCGATTATTCGCGTTGGGCGCGGCCGACGCGGGCGGTGCGTTTCCCGGCTATTTGCTGCGGCAGGCTGAAAGCGCCGACGACGCGCCCGGTTGCAGCCCCTTCGCAGCGATTCGCTAGCGCCAACAGAGGAGGAGAACGATGAGCAAGCGCCGGCCCCCCGAACCAGATGCGTCGCGTAGAAAAGTGTTGATCGCAGTCGGCGCGGCGATGAGCGCGCCATGGATCACGCGCTTCGCGAACGGCCAAGCCGCCGATCTCGCGGCGTATCAAGCGGCGAAGATTAATTGGCGCCAGGCCGAAGGCGAATCCATCTCCGTCGCAGTGATTCCAGCGAGCTATTTTGACAATCTGATTGCGGTCGCACCGCAGTTCGAAGCGTTGACGGGGACAAAGGTGCGCTTCGACAAAGTGCCGCCGGGCCAGATTCGCCAGAAGGCGATGCTCGATCTTTCGTCGAAGACCGCGACGTATGCGACTCACGCGGCCGATCCGATGTATTACCCGCTCTACGTCGCGAACAAATGGGTCGATCCGCTCGATGGCTACCTCACCGATGCGACGCTGACCGATAGTGCGTGGTATCGCTACGACGACATCCTCAAGGCGTGGCGCGACGCCGATTCGGTCGACGGCAAGCCGTATGGCGTTCCATACGACGGCGAGGTGACCGTCCAGGTTTACCGCAAGGACCTCTACGACGCGAAAGGATTGAAGCCCGCTGACACGCTGGACGAGTTGCTTGCGAATGCGAAGGCTTTGCACGATCCGGCGAATCGCTTCTACGGCCTCGCGTTGCGCGGATTCGCGGGCGCCGGCCAGAACATGTACATCTATCCGTCGCTGTTTCGCGAATTCGGCGCGAGCTGGTTCCAGGGCAAGGCGGTGAAGGTCAATTCGCCGGAGGCTGTGCGGGCGCTCGAGTGGTACGTCGATGCATTGTCGAAGTACGCGCCGCCCGCCGTACGCAACTGGAACTGGCCCGACATCGCCGATGCGTTTTCGCAAGGAACGCTCGGATGCTACATCGATGCGCACTCGTCGGCAGCCGTGCTCAACAATCCCGAAAAGTCGAAGGTGATCGGGAAGATCGGCTTCGCGCGGTGGCCACGGGGCCCGTCGGGTAAACGCGTGACATCGATCTGGAATTGGGGCTTCCCGATCAACGCAGCGCTGTCGGACAAGCAGAAGAAGGCGACGTGGCTGTTCATCGCGTGGGCAACGTCCGCAGAGACCCAGGCACGTACGTCGTGGAAATTCGCCGGTCCGGCAAAGCGCTCGGGCGTCAATCGCACGTCGCTGTGGCGCTCGCCGGAGTTCACCAGCGCGATGAAGGACTCGGGTGCGAATTTCGTCGAGGCGGCACTCACTTCGCTCGAGCAGGACACCGACGTCGACTGGCGCCCGCGCGTACCCCAATGGCCTGCGATCGGCGATACGATGGGGACCGAGATCCAGGCGGCGCTCGTGGGCCAGAAGAAGTCCAAGGATGCGCTCGATGATGCGCAGGCTCGCATCGATCAACTGCAGAAGAGTTGACCGCAACAAGTTGCGCGGATAGGCGGGAGCAAGAACGCTGGTGCCGCGACCGACAGTCGATTCGTTGGCGCGGCATGAGCGAAGGTTCGCGCTCGCGCTGTTTGCGCCTGCGCTCGTGGTTCTTTTTGTCACGACGACGGCGCCGCTCGTCTACCTGTTGTGGAGCAGCGTTCAGCGGATCGACTTGTCGATGCCGTGGCTCTCCGGGTTCGCCGGTGGTGGCAACTACGTAAAAATGGGCGGCGATCCGCGGTTCTGGAGTTCGCTCGCGTTGACGCTTGTCTACACGGCGTCGACCGTCGCGCTGCAGATCGTGCTCGGTCTGTCGCTCGCATTGCTCGTGCTGCAGATTCCGAAAGGGCAGGCGGTGCTGCGGATCGCCGCCATACTGCCCATCGTACTGGCACCTGTGGTTGTCGGGTTGTTCTGGCGCACGCTGGTGCTCGCACCCGACGTGGGCCTTGTCGATGTCGTCACCCGCGCACTCGGTCTCGGCAGTCACAACTGGCTCGGCGACCCGGAGCTCGCGCTGATCTCGGTCATCGCAATCCACACGTGGCAGTGGACGCCGTTCGCGTTCCTCGTGATCCTCGCGAGCCTGGCATCGCTTCCGCCCGACGTGTTCGAGGCGGCGCGCATCGATCGCGCGGGCGCCTGGCAACGCTTTCGCCATATCACGTTGCCGCTGATCCGCCCGGCGATCGTCATTGTCGTGATCATGCGGACGATGGTCGCGCTCTCGGCCTTCGCAGCCATCTTCGCGGCCACCGGCGGCGGGCCGGGCACCGCAACCGAAATCCTGAATCTCTACGCGTATCGAACGTCTTTCGCCGAGTTCGATCTGGGCTACGGCGCCGCGCTCGCCGTCGTGTTGCTCGCCATCACACTGTCCATCTCCGGCCTGATGTTTCGGTTGCGGAGCACGCGATGAACAATCCACTGTTTCGCCGCGGCATCCTTGCGCTAATCGCGGGCTTGCTGCTGACCATCTGGGCGTTTCCGGTTCTGTGGGCGCTGCTCACGTCGTTCAAGACCGAGCGGGATGTCCTGTCATATCCGCCGACCATCGTGTTCTCGCCAACGCTCGCCAACTATCGCGAGGTTCTATTCGGCTCCGCGACGATCCTTCCGAATCTCTGGTCGAGCATCGTGATTGCGGGCAGCGCGACGGCCGTCACCTTGCTGTTCGCAATCCCCGCGGCGTATGCGCTGGCGCGGCTCAGGTTTCCGTTGCGGCGAGCATCGGGCTTTTACGTCCTCGCCACGCAAATGTTGCCCCCGGTCGGTCTCATCATTCCCTATTACCTCGCGCTCCAGAAAATCGGCGGCCTCGATACCTATGGCGGGATCATTACGATCTATCTGACGTTTTCTCTTCCGTTCGCGATTTGGTTGATGGTTTCATACTTCGAGGACGTCCCTCGCGAAATGGAGGAAGCGGCGTTGCTCGATCGCGCCGGACGGCTGCGGGCGCTATGGTATGTGATCCTCCCGCAAGTGCGTGGCGGCATCGCCGTGACCACGATTTTCGTCTTCTTGAACGCCTGGAACGAATTCCTGTTCGCCGTCGTGCTCGGCGGCAATCGCGTTCGTCCGACGACGGTGGCGATGTTCAACTTTATCTCCGTCGAGCAAACGCAGTGGGCGAAAGTCGCGGCCGGCGCGATGCTCGCGATGGCGCCGGTCATCGTCCTCGGGCTTTTGGCGCAACGCCATATCGTCAAGGGCCTGACCGTCGGCGCTGTGAAAGGCGGCGGGCGGCGATGACACCCGATCCATCGACCCGCTCGGGCGTGCGTCTCGAAAAAGTCGTCAAACGCTTCGCGACATTCACCGCGCTGCGCGGCATCGATCTCGACATCCGACCTGGCGAATTCATGGCGCTCCTCGGGCCGTCGGGGTCGGGCAAAACGACGACGCTGCGTATCCTTGCCGGTCTCGAGCCGCTAGATGAGGGATCGGTGATCGTCGACGATGTCGACGTTACGGTGAAGGAGCCCGGCGAACGCGACGTCGCGATGGTGTTCCAGAGCTATGCGCTCTACCCGCACATGAGCGTCGCCCAGAACATCGGCTTTCCCCTGAAGATGGTCGGCACTTCGGCGCGCGAGATCGAACGCAACGTTCGCGAGGCCGCGGAGAAGGTTCGGATCGGCCATCTGCTCGATCGCAAGCCCGGGCAACTTTCCGGCGGGCAACAGCAGCGTTGCGCGTTGGCGCGAGCGATCGTTCGCAAGCCGCGCCTGTTCCTGCTCGACGAGCCGTTGTCGAATCTCGACGCGAAGCTACGGCTCGAGATGCGCGTTGAGATCAGAAAACTGCAGCGCTCGCTCCGCGTGACGGCCGTTTACGTGACGCACGATCAGGAGGAGGCGATGACGATCGCCGACCGGATCGCGCTGTTCATGGACGGGCGCATCGTCCAGGTCGGCACGCCGGAGGAAATCTTTGCGCGCCCGGTGTCGACCGCCGTCGCCGAATTCATTGGCAATCCGCCGATGAATCTATTGCCGGCGCAAGTTCGGAACGGCGCGCTCGTCGTGGCGGAGCAATCGCTGCGATCGTCTCTTCCGCTCGGTGCCGATGGTGCGGTGATTCTCGGCGTTCGGCCGGGCGCACTGCGCCTCGGCGCAAGCGGCATTGCGGCGCGCGTGTATTTGATCGAGCGGTTGGGCGAGGGGACGATCGTGGATCTCGAAATTGGCGATCGACTCGTGAAGATGCGTACCGCGGATGTCGTGCACGCACGCGAAGGGACTGACGTCCGGGTCTCGTTTGCGGAAGACGCCATCCACCTTTTCGATCCCGCGACCGGCTTGCGCCGCCACGTGTGACGCTCAATCGAATCTACGCTTGACCCATCCGCTTGCGTTTTCGAGACGGCGGAACTCGTCGATTGCGCGCGCCTCGACGTCGCGAAAGCGCTCGCGCACCATCTTGCTGAGGGCACGTCCGGGACTGAGCTCCAAAAAGACCCGGCAGCCGCGCTCGTACAGCGCGTCCAGGCAATGCGCCCACTCGATCGTATGCGAAATCTGCGCCGACAGCGTTTGGATTGCGCGCACGCGAGTCGTGATCAACGTCGCATCGACTCCAGCAACAACCGGAGTCGACGGTGTCGACAGCGAGGAGCGCTCGAGCGTATTGCGAAATTCTTCTGCGGCGGCTGTCAGCAGTGGGGTATGCGAGGCAATGCCCACGCGCAGCTCGGTCACTTTGGCGCCGGCATCGCGGCAGCGTTCGCGGATGCGAGCGAGCCCGGCTTCGCCCCCCCCGATCACGCACGTATCTTCGGCAATCGCGATCGAGATGTACGCGTGCGCCGTTTCGCAGAGGCGCTGGAGCGATGCGCGGGTCAGGCCGTGCACACCGATGAGGCCACCCGGATTGTCCGCTGCCGTGGCGTCCATGGCTGCGGCACGGGCGCGCGCAGTGCGCGCCAATTCGCCGGCCTCGAGCGCCCCGCCGACTCCGTAGCACGCCAACTCGCCCACACTGTAGCCCGCGAGTGCGACGGGAGTGGGCAAATCGTGGCGTAACGCCGCCCATTGGGCAAGTTGTGCAACCGCAATCAGCGGCTGTGCAATCGAATTGCGGTAAATCGCATCAGGGTCTTTCAGCCAATCGCGCGGATATTCGTCGAGTGCGTCCGCAGCGTCGTTCACGACGCGAACGCTGTCGGGAAATCGATCGACGAAGTCGAGGAGTGCCGGGTGCTGGGCGCCCTGACCCGGGCACAGCACGGCAAAAGTCATCGCATCGTCTGAACGTCGTGCACGAACAACGCCGCGGCGAGAAGATCGGCGCATCCGCCGGGCGAGAGCCGGCGTGCGACAAACTCGCGATGAATAGCCTCGGC
>DASXPO010000133.1:0-68365 GCA_036493535.1 Casimicrobiaceae bacterium | reverse complement strand
CTTTGGTTCGGAGCTCGGTGCCGAGCGGGAGTCGGGGTCCGAGGACGATCGCGTCCAGCAGATCGCCTTCCAAGCCAATGTGCGTGGGCACCGAGCCATAGTTGTACGGACAAGGCAGCGGCGATATGAAGTCGATGTGGCCGCTGGATCCGCGCTTCAGAAAGCTGCCGCGCGCGATCTCGATCACGACGTCGACAATCGGCGGTTCCGCCATTACGTCGCGTCGAGCGTCGGGGACCGAACGGCGCGGCGGAGCGCGGCTCGCGCGAGCAGGCGTGTCGAGTCGAGCGTGGGCAGCGGCGAGTTCACGTCGTTGACGATCAACGGGATTTCGGTGCAGCCGAGCACTACGGCGTCGCAACCTTCGCCCTTCAATCGCCCGATCACGCGCTGGTGGTATGCCACGCCTTCGGGCTTGAAGACGCCATAAACCAGCTCCTCCATGATGATGCGGTTGATTTCGTCGCGCTCTTCCGCGTTTGGCCGCTGGTAGTCGAGTGCGCGCGCCGCCAGCTTGTGCGGATAGACGTCGCTATCGACGAGCCATCGTGTTCCCAGCAAGGCGAGACGACGAAATCCGCGGCCGACGGCGGCATCGGCAACGACGTCGGCGATGTGGAGCCAGTCGAGCGGCGACCGCGATTCAATGTAAGGCAGCGCCTGATGGACCGTGTTATCGGGACAAATCAGAAAGTTGGCGCCGATTTTAGCCAGCTTGTCGGCGGACGAAAGCATCAGCGTGCCGACACCTTGCCAATCGCCGCGATAGACGCATTCCATATAGTCGCCGAGCGAATGCGTGTGCATCGAGACTTCGGGGTGCGCGTGCGGTCCGAGCAACTGTGCGCCCTCGATGCAGAGGGTCCGATAGCAGAGCGCCGCCCCTTCGGCCGAGCATGCGACGATGCCGATGTGGTCAACCATCGCGCGATTGTACAAACTCACGCGCCTCGACCGCGGTTACGCGAGTCGAAGTCCCTCTTGAGGAGACCGTTGAGATCCGCGAACGCCACGGCGTCGGCGAATCCTGCGAACGAGCCTTGCTCTGAGATGGCGATCGCGGCGCGCATGAAGGCGCCCCATGCCGTGCGCGCGAGAGCACCGCCGACGCTGATGCGGCGAACGCCAAGCGCGGCGAGGTCCGCCACGGCCATTCCGGCGCTGCTGACCAGCACGTTGACCGGCTTGGGTGCGACAGCGGCTACGACGGTGCGGATCGTGTCCGCCGTACGCAGTCCGGGCGCATAGAGACAGTCCGCTCCGGCTTCCGCGTAAGCGGTCAAACGCATAATCACGTCGGACAAGTCGTTACGGCCGACCAAAAAACCTTCGGCGCGCGCCGTGAGAACGGCCGTCGAATCGATGGCGTCGATCGCCGCACGTGCCGCTTCGACGCGCGCACGCGCAACGGCGAGATCGTAAAGCGGCTCGCCTGGGCGGCCGGTGGAATCCTCGATCGAAAGGCCGGCGATGCCGGTTGCGAGTGCGCGCGCAACGTTGTCTCCAACGGCTTCCGGCTCGTCGGCGAATCCGCCTTCGAAATCGGCGCTGACCGGAACGTCGGTGGCGTTCGCCAGCGCGCGAAGATGATCCAACGCTTCGTCGAGCGAGACCGCGTTGTCGGGTCGGCCGAGGCTCCACGCGCAACCCGAGCTCGTCGTTGCGAGCGCCTTGAACCCGAGCGTCTGCAGATACCGGGCGCTGCCGACATCCCACGGATTCGGGATCACAAAACAACCGGAAGCGTGAAGATCGCGAAGCGTTGCACGTTTTGCCGCAGTCGAAGGGTTCATGGCAGGTCTTCCTCCATCGAGTCGCGATATCGAGCCTGTCAGCCGCTTATGCGGCGTGGAGGCGCGAGGACCGCATAAAATGGCATCATTGCATCGGGTTTTTTGGCACCCTTCGAAACTTCAACGTCAGACCATCATGCTAGACGAGTACCGTTCATATGCACAGCAAGTCGTTGCGCAGATCCGCAGCGACGGTTTCTATAAAACCGAACGCGTCATCCAAAGTCCGCAGTCGGCGGCGATCCATCTTGCCGAAGGACGCGACGTCCTGAATTTCTGCGCAAACAATTACCTCGGCCTCGCCGACGATCCCCGCTTGATTGCCGCCGCCAAGGAGGGCCTCGACGCATGGGGTTTCGGCATGGCATCGGTGCGTTTCATCTGCGGCACGCAAAGCGTCCACAAGACGCTCGAAAGCCGCTTGAGCGCGTTTCTCGGCATGGACGACGCGATCTTGTATTCGAGCTGCTTTGACGCCAACGGCGGCTTGTTCGAGACAATTCTCGGCGAAGAGGACGCGGTGATCAGCGACGAGCTTAATCACGCGAGCATCGTCGACGGCATTCGTCTGTGCAAAGCGAAGCGCCTGCGTTATCACAACAACGATATGGCGGATCTCGAAGCAAAGCTCCGGGACGCCGTGACCGGCGGTGCGCGCTTCAAGCTGATCGCGACCGACGGCGTGTTTTCGATGGATGGCATCGTCGCCGATTTGCGCTCGATCTGTGATCTGGCCGGCCAATACGGCGCGCTCGTCATGGTCGACGATTCGCACGCCGTCGGGATCGTCGGCGAACGGGGTCGCGGCACGCCGGAATTGTGCGGTGTCGGAGACCGGGTCGACATTCTCACGGGTACATTGGGCAAAGCGCTGGGCGGCGCGTCGGGTGGCTACACTGCAGGACGAAAAGAGATTATTGAATTGCTGCGGCAACGTTCCCGACCCTATTTGTTTTCGAACACGCTTGCGCCATCGATCGCGGCGGCGTCGCTTCGAGTGCTCGATATCCTAGAAGGCGACGAGGGCGCTTCGCTGCGGCGCCGACTTCTGGCCAACGGCGAGCGGTTCCGCGGCGCAATGACAAGCGTTGGGTTCGACCTCGTTCCGGGTCAGCATCCGATCATTCCGATCATGCTGGGCGACGCGGCGCTCGCGACGCGCATGGCCGAGGCGCTGCTCGGCGAAGGCATTTACGTCATCGGCTTCTCTTATCCCGTCGTGCCCAAGAACAAGGCGCGCATCCGAACGCAAATGAGCGCCGCGCACACCGACTCGCAACTCGATCGCGCGACCGCCGCGTTTGCGAAGGTCGGTCAGGCGCTCGGCACAATCCGCGCATAATGGATCGCGGTCATCAACGATGAAAGCGCTCACCAAGCTCGAACATGGACCCGGCCTGACGCTCACGCGCGTCAAGAAGCCGGAAGTCGGTCACAACGACGTGATGATCCGCATCCGCAAGACGGCGATCTGCGGGACCGATATTCACATCTGGAAATGGGATGACTGGGCGGCCAGGACGATTCCCGTGCCCATGCACGTCGGCCACGAGTACGTGGGCGAGATCGTCGAGATGGGTCAGGAAGTGCGGGGCTTCAACATCGGCGACCGCGTCTCGGGTGAGGGTCATATCACGTGCGGCTTCTGTCGCAATTGCCGCGCCGGACGCCGTCACCTGTGCCGCAATACCGTCGGCGTCGGCGTCAATCGCGAGGGCGCGTTCGCCGAGTACCTCGTGATCCCGGCGTTCAACGCGTTCAAGATTCCCGATGATATTTCCGACGATCTTGCCGCGATCTTCGATCCGTTCGGCAACGCCACCCACACAGCGCTTTCATTCAACCTGGTCGGCGAAGATGTGTTGATCACCGGCGCCGGCCCGATCGGCATCATGGCGGCCGCGATCGCGCGCCATGTCGGTGCGCGCTATGTCGTCATCACGGACGTCAACGATTATCGGCTAGCGTTGGCGAGGCGGATGGGCGCGACACGCGCGATCAACGTCGAGCGTGATGGCCTTCGCGACGTGATGGCGGAGCTTGGCATGACCGAAGGCTTCGACATCGGGATGGAAATGTCCGGCGTGCCGCACGCGTTCGCGGACCTCCTTGCGCACATGAACCACGGCGGCAAGGTCGCGCTATTGGGAATCCCGCCCGCGCAGATGGCGATCGACTGGAATCAAGTCATCTTCAAGGGGCTCGAGATCAAGGGAATTTACGGCCGCGAGATGTTCGAGACCTGGTACAAGATGGTCGCGATGCTGCAAAGCGGTCTCGACTTGTCGCCGATCATCACGCATCACTTCCTGGCGGAACAATTCGAAGCGGCGTTCGCGACGATGCTCTCGGGCAAGAGCGGCAAGGTGCTTCTCGATTGGAACGAGGCCGGCTAGCGTCAGCCCGAGCGATTCAATCCGCGGCGGCTTTGGCAGCCACGCGCGGTTCCGCTGGCTGGTTTAAGTATCGTTGCTCGATTTGACGGAGTAATTCTTCGGCGTACGCGATTTCGGCCGCGGTCGCTGTCACAAAGGGCGTTAACGCGGGATCGGAGCTGACTTCGTCGTGGGTCGCTTCCATGCTTATCGCTTGGTAGTTGCGATGGCGAAAAGTGTGCGCCCGTTGGCCATTCGGAGGCGGTCGGACGGTGCCGGATAATGACGTCCGGATGGTAGCGCTCGCGACGTAGGACTTTGTTGGACTTTGCACCGATACCATCATCAAAGGAGGAAATAAATGCCGAAGGGTTACTGGATCGTCCGTGTCGATGTTGCCGATCAAGAGCAATACAAAGCGTATATCGCGGCCAATGCCGAGCCGCTGAAAACATACGGCGGCCGTTTTCTCGTGCGCGCCGGCCGCTTGGAGACAGTCGAGGGTACGAGTCGCGGCCGCAATGCGGTAATCGAATTTCCGAGCTATCAGGCCGCGCTGGATTGCTGGAAGTCGCCCGAATATCAGCGCGCGATCAAGCTGCGCGAGCCGGTGTCCACGATCGATCTGATCGTCATCGAAGGATACGAAGGGCCGCAGCCGTGATTGCGCGGCGATTCGCGAGGGAACTCGCGCGCCATGTAATGCGCTAGATCGTCGCGGCTGCCGGGTGCGGAGTCGAGACCGTGCTTCAGGAACTCGGCTTTCACTTTGGAATCATTTAGCACTTTCACGATCTCACGATTCCAGAAATCGAGAATTTCGGCGTACTGCTGGCCATTCACCTCGGCGTCGTGATGGCGCTTTTTCTCACGCTACCTTACGGCAAATTCGTGCACGCTTTTTATCGCTTCGCGGCGCTGCTGCGCTTTCAACGCGAGCGCAACACGCCGGTGGACGTCCGCTCGGACTAATGGTGCGTCGCGCATTCGCGTCGTTCGTTGTTGCGGCGGTGAGCGTCGCGAGTCTGTCCGCTTGCGCACCGCCGGCCGTGCGGGCACCGGACGGCGATCAGCGGTTGACGTCATTTCCGGACGATCACTATCGCGACGCGGCCAAGCGGGGGGAGCCGGTCTTTCGCGTCGACGCGGCACACTCGCGACTCGTGATCGAAGTGCACCGCGGCGGAGCGTTTGCGGCAGCCGGCCACGATCACGTGATTGCAAGCCACGAGGTGCGCGGATTCATTGCGCCGAACAGCGCGCGAGCCGACCTCTACGTGAAGCTCGATCGAATGACAGTCGATGAGCCTGCACTTCGCGCGGAAGCCGGATTCGATACGCCGATCTCCGAAGCGGCTGTCGACGCCACGCGGACGAACATGCTGACGCGCGTGCTCCACGCGGATTTGCATCCGTTCGTAGTGGTGAGCGTAACGGGCGCCGGTCACGGCCATGTCGATGCATCGATCACGATCAATGGCGTCACGCGGCGCTCGCGCATTCCGATCGATATCCAATCGCGTGGCGATGACTTTCGCGCGTCCGGCGTTCTGGCGCTCGACCAGACCGATTTCGGCATTACGCCGCTGTCGCTGCTCGGTGGAGCGATCCAGGTCCAGAACCGCGTCGACATCCGCTTTTCGGTCGACGCGCATCGCATGGAGCCGGCTGCATCACGCTGATCATCGAAACGCCGCGTTGCAGCCGGGAACCTCGTACCGCCTCGTGGTATCGAACTTGGACATTTGTCCTCGGAGGATTACATGAGACGTGCGTCTTCCCTGATTGCATTCGCCATCATCGTCGGCGGCATCCCGCTGACGGCGAGCGCAGACTCCGCGTTCACGTTGCGGGACGTCGATGTTTTCACCGGTCCCGGCAGCGAATACCCGCCGGTCGCAACGCTTCCACCGAATACCGGTGTCGACGTCGCCGGATGCCTGAGCGACTGGAGTTGGTGCGATGTCATTTTTTCCGATTCCCGCGGCTGGGTGTATGCGGGGGATCTCGGCTATCCGTACCAGAATAATCGCGTGGCGATCATCGAGTACGGACCTCGACTCCACATTCCGGTCGTCGCATTTTCGCTGCCCACGTATTGGGACGCGCACTATCGGGGCCGGCCGTGGTATCGCGAACGCGACGTCTGGGTTAATCGTGTTCACGCGCAGATCGATCGCGGCGGAAGGTCGCCGGAGGGTCGTGCCGGACGCGCCGCATCGTCCGCGGGTGGCGCTCCATCATCTTCGCCATCGGCTCGCGTAGCAACGCCTCCGCAGCAAGAGTCGCCACAAACCGGCCAGCAGCCCCAATACATACAACCACGGCAGCCGGGCGAGGCGATGCAGCGACCGAACGCGCCGGAGACCCGTCAACCGCAGCAATCGCCTACGTCGCCGCAACAAAATTCGGCGACGCCTGATACGCGAGCGCGCGAAGCGACCCCGCGTTCTTCGCAGACAACGCCACCCGGACAGACGATGCAGCCGCCGCACAACGCACCTTCGGCTCAATCGCCATCTGCATCTGGAGCGCGTGCACCGGACAGCCGTCCCGCTGCGGGAAGTCAGCCTGAAGGTCGTCCTCCTGAAGCCCGGCCGTCCGAGTCACAGTGGCCGCGCGAGGCAGGACCGTCGGCGGACCGCGGACAAGGAAAAGGACCGCCGTCCGACCGTGGAGAGCGTGAAGGGAACGGGCCGCCGCAGGGACGAGGCGGAGACAACAGTCCCGATCGCGATCGACAATAATCTGATGCGGCAAGCCAATTGATCAGCGACGCGTTACGCACTCCAACGCAACGCACCCCTGATCGTCAATCCGATGGCCACGATCGTTCAACCGCAACACGCTACAGGCGTAAGCGAATCTGCACGGCGGATTTGGGCGATCGTCGGCGGTTCCTCGGGGAATCTCGTCGAGTGGTATGACTTCTACGTTTATTCGTTTACCGCGCTTTATTTCGCCTCGGAATTTTTCCCGGCGGGCGATCAGACGACGCAGCTGCTGAACGCCGCCGGCGTTTTCGGCGCCGGTTTCTTGATGCGTCCGCTTGGGAGCTGGCTGTTCGGCCGTATCGCCGACCGGCGCGGCCGACGCGCATCGATGATGATCGCCGTGATCCTGATGTGCGCGGGGTCTCTGATGGTCGCGGTGCTTCCGACGTACGCCATGGTTGGCGTCGCAGCGCCGCTGCTGTTGCTCTTCGCGCGGTTGGTGCAGGGATTGTCGGTCGGCGGCGAGTATGGGACCAGTGCGACGTACATGAGCGAAGTGGCCCTGAGCGGGCACCGCGGCTTTTTTGCGTCGTTCCAGTATGTCACGCTGATCGGCGGTCAGCTTCTCGCGGTGCTTGTGCTCGTCATCATTCAACAGTTCTTGTCGAACGACGAGCTCAAGCAATGGGGCTGGCGCATTCCGTTCGCCATCGGTGCGATCGCTGCGGTGATCGCGTTCTTCTTGCGCCGCTCGCTCGCGGAGACGACTTCCGCGGCCGTGCGTAAGGAAGCCGGCGCCGGAACGATCCGAGGCGTCTTCCGTTATCCGCGCTCGTTCTTTACCGTGCTCGGTTTCACCGCCGGCGGCTCGCTCGCGTTCTACACGTTCACGACCTACATGCAAAAGTATTTGGTCAACACCGCCGGAATGGACGCCAAGCTCGCGAGCCGCGTGATGACCGTAGTGCTGTTTTGCTACATGATCCTGCAGCCGGCGTTCGGCGCCCTCGCCGACAAGATCGGCCGCCGCAACTCGATGCTCTGCTTCGGCGTATTCATGGTCGTTGCGACGGTGCCGATATTGAGCGCACTCTCACACGTGAGCAGTCCGTACGCGGCGTTCGGCTGGGTTTTGCTCGCGCTTGCGGGCGTGAGCTTCTACACGTCGATCAGCGGGCTCGTCAAAGCCGAGCTCTTTCCCATGCATGTTCGCGCCCTCGGCGTCGGGCTTTCGTATGCGCTCGCAAACGCTGCGTTCGGCGGCAGCGCCGAATATGTCGCGCTATGGTTCAAATCGCATGGAATCGAGGCGACGTTCTTCTGGTACGTCACGGTGATGGGCGCCATCGCGCTCGTCGCGGCGATCCTGATGCCCGAGACACGTCGTAGCGGACATCTGGGCGAGCATGAAGGACGATTGATGGAGGCGTGAGAACGGTAAAGCTCCCGATGAACGGTCGCGCCGGCGCGGTAATGCCAATGTCATAATGCCGCCATCGCAAACATTGGGAGATCGCGATGAAGCGTCTGCTCGGTGCGGCAGTGGTCACGATCATCACGGCTTCGGCGGCAGCCGCCGACGTTGGCGTGGCGGTGAGCGTGGGGCAGCCCGGTTTTTACGGGCGAGTCGAGATCGGCAATCTTCCGCCGCCGCCATTGGTTTATGCGCAACCGATCATCGTGCAACGGGCTCCGGGCGCAATCGCGACGCCGATCTATCTTCATGTCCCGCCCGGACACGCGAAGAGTTGGCGCAAACATTGCGCGCAATACAACGCGTGCGGGCAGCCCGTCTACTTCGTGCAGGAGACCTGGTACAACAACGTCTACGTCGCGCATCATCGCGGCGGCTATCGCGTCGCAGGCGAGCCCGTGGCGCTTGCCGCCCCGGTCTATGAATATCATCCGGCACCGCAAGAACGTCTCTACGAAGTGCCGGTGACGTCCGTACGTGCCGTGGTCGGTCCGCCGGAGCAGCGTTGCTGGGTCGAGCGCCAGCAAGTCGTCGAAGAGCGCAATGATGGCGCGAACGTCCCCGGCGCGATCGCCGGTGCCGTCATCGGCGGGGTCCTCGGTCATCAAATCGGAAGCGGCCGGGGGCGCGATGTCGCGACTGCCGGCGGCGCAGTTGCCGGGGCGGCCATCGGCGCCAATGTCGGTCGCGGCGGAACGCAACTCTATAGCCAGGACGTTCAACGCTGCGCGGCGGTCGAAGGGCAGCCGCGTCCCGATTATTGGGACGTTCACTATACGTTCCGCGGCATCGAACATCGCGTGCAGATGACCGCGCCGCCGCGGCGCACGATCATGGTCAACATCTACGGCGAGCCAAGGGTGTAGACGTTCCCCCGCTAAGCAAAAAAAGCGGCCCTCGGCCGCTTCTTTTGAAGCGACGGCAATGCGGTTAGGATCGCCTACGGCGGAGGTAAGAACTGCATGCGCCCGTCTCCGTATTTTCCCGCGCATGCCGTCGCCGCAGAAGTCCTGGCTCGGATTCCACTGTGAAATACTTCGAAGTACTGCTTGGCACGTGGCCTGCTACTCAAGTGGAGGGCAGGCCCGACAATGGGCGGCGCGACGTGTGCCGATCGGACAGAAGCGGGGCCTGCATTCTGACCTGTTGCGCTTTGCGAACGGAGGATTTATGAAACGATGGACGATGAGTGCGATCGCGTGTGCGATGTCGTTGGCGTTTGCTACACCATTGCTGGCCCAGGCGGCAACCAGCAACGGAACTTCGACATCCGCCACGACGAGCGCGGGGCCCGCAACGATGCCACGGGCGGCGACACAGGCGAGCTCGTGCGCCAGCATGACCGGCGCCGCTCGAAGCGATTGTGAGAACGCCGACAATGCTTCACACGCGTTGTGCTTCGGAATGTCCGGTAAGAAACTGGATGATTGCGTGCAGAGCTATCACCCGAGCAAGGCGCCGAATCCAATGGCAGCGAGGCCCGACAGTGGGGCGGCGGGAACAGGAAGCAGCACTGGCGCGAGCGGTGCCGCCGGTACGGGCAACAGCTCCGGTGCGAGCGGCGCCGCCGGTACTGGCAGCAGCTCCGGTGCGAGTGGTGCAGGAACTGGCAACAGCTCCGGTGCGAGCGGCGCAGGTACAGGCAGCTCCGGTGCGAGCGGGGGTTCCGCCGGACCGAAATAACGGCGGCTTTGCGTACGCGGCGAGCCGGTAAACTGCGCCATTTAATTTTTCACTGAGCGCTCGAGCTTGTTCGGGCGCGAGTGGCGCCGATGCCGGAACTCCTGGGTTTTATCGTGCTCGCCGTGGGCGGATGGTTTGTGTGGGACAGTCTCAAGGTTCGCGAATCCGCGAACGCTGCTATGCGCACGGCATGCCGGCAAGCGGGCTTGTTGTTCTTGGACGACACCGTAGCGCTGCATTCGGTGTGGCCGGCGCGCAATGGAGACGGCCACCTCGTCCTGCGGCGTATCTACGAGTTCGAATACAGCGATACGGGTCACAATCGTCGGAAGGGCAACATCACGATGGTCGCGAACGATGTCGCCGCGCTCTACATCGGCACGCGTCCGATCATCGAGGGCGAGCCGCTGCACTGATTGCGTAGGCGCGCTATTTTTGAACGATCACCATCCACGACACGCCGAAGCGGTCGGCGACCATCCCGAAGCGGGGTGAAAAGAAAGTCTTGGTGAGTGGCATGTTCACCTGGCCGCCCTTTTCGAGCGCGGCGAATGTACGCTCCGCAGCCGCTTCGTCGGGGACGGTGATCGAAAGCGAGAAGCCCTTGAAATTCGGCTTCCCCGTGCAGCTGCCGTCGGATGCCATCACCATCGTGTCGCCGACGCGGAACCTCGCGTGCATGATTTTGTTGTCGGAACCGGGCGGAATCATCCCGGGTTTCGGCGGCTCCGGGCTCTCCTTGAAGCGCATCAGCATATCGACTTGCGCGTCGAGCGCGGCGCGATAGAACTCGATTGCTTCTTCCGTACGGCCCTCGAAAAACAAATACGGTTGGACTTGCATTGATGACACTCCTTGTGGGTTATTCATGGTCCGCGCATCGACCATTGGGTTGAAACCATGCGCTCGTGCGCGTCGCGAGCGCATTCAAAGACGTCGTCAATTACTTTTTCATATCGGTTTGCTTGCGCAGGCGCTCTCCTTGGTCCCGAATCTCGGGTGGCAGTGCGTCGCCGAAGTCTTCCGCTTCGAATATTTGCCGGATCTCGATCTCGGACTCCATGCCGGGATGCGGGTTCGGACAGCGCTTGGCCCATTCGATGGCCTCTTGCTTCGATTTGACCTGCCAGATCCAGAATCCCGCGACCAATTCTTTCGTTTCCGGAAACGGTCCATCCGTCACCGTCCGTTTCGCGCCTGAAAACTTCACACGCGCGCCTTTCGAGCTTGATTGCAAGCCTTCGCCGGCCAGCATGACGCCGGCCTTCGCAAGCTCTGCGTTGAATTTGCCCATCTCCGTGATGAGCTTTTCATTCGGAAGCACGCCGGCCTCCGATTGTTGGGTCGCTTTGACGATCACCATGAAACGCATGTTGGACTCCTTTTGACGTTTGAGAATCAATGGGTGGCACGCAGCAGTTCCCCATCGCCGGATGGATCGCGGCGCGATCGTTACGACGCAAAGCCGCCGCGACCTTGCGGTCCACCGGATCGTTCGAGTCCGTGTCGGACCGTAGCACCGGCCGCACTTCGATCGTGCCGATGCGGCAAACGGGCATGTTCGAGGCAAGTTGCAGCGCTTCGTTCAAGTCGCGCGCGCGCAAAAGCGTGAATCCACCGAGCTGCTCCTTCGTCTCGGCAAAGGGGCCGTCGGTCATCGACACCTTGCCGTTGCGGTTTCGCACCGTCGTCGCCGAGCGCAGCGATTGAAGTCCCGCCGAGAAGACATGCCGGCCGGCTTCCTGCAACCCGTCGACCCACTCGACGCATTCGCCGACGAGTCCGTCCATTTCGCTTTGCGACAGGGCTTCGAGCTTGCCGTTGTCCTGGTAAACGAGACAGAGATACTGCCGCTCGTCGTCGCTCGTTGGACGCGCCTGCGGGACGGCGGACGAAGCCGAGTCGGGCAGCGCGGCGAAATACTCGATTTCCTTGATTTTGCCGCCATCGAAGCGGAACCATTCCGTGGCGCGCAACGGAGAACCCATGTTCATTTCGACTGCAAGACGAACCAGTGCCTCGCGATCGTTGTCGAGCAAGCTTTCGATGTGGAACGCGCGAATGCCCGCGCTACTTGGCCAACACCTCTCGAAGTACGCGCGCCGATCGATGTGATCGTCGTGCGGACTCGTGAACGTTAAATCGTCGCTCAGCAATCCTTCGAGTGCCGAGCGATCCTTTTGCTCGTAGGCGCGGTAATACCGGCGAACGAGATCCGAAACCGGGCTGTCCATTGCTTCGTCTCAATCCATTCGTTCAATGCAACCGGTTGTGAGGCGCTACGCCGCCAGCGCCCTGACCGGGCGCACTTCGATGCTGCCGACGCGCGCCGGCGGAATCTTTGCGGCAATCTCGATCGCTTCATCGAGATCCTTCGCGTCGACCATATAAAAACCGGCCAATTGCTCCTTCGTTTCAGCGAAAGGGCCGTCGGTCATCGTGACCTTGCCGTTCCTGACGCGCACGGTCGTTGCCGTATGCACCGGCTGTAGCGCTTCGCCGCCGACCCAGCGGCCGCTTTGCCGGAGGCCGTCGCCGTAGGCCCTGCATTCGGTGTCGGAAACCTGGGCCAGCGTGCTTTCTTCCATGTAGACGAGGCAGAGATACTTCATCGTTCGCTCCTGATGATCGTGAAATGCGAAGGTCCCACGTTGTAGTCGATTGGCGCCGCACGAAATCGACAATGTGGATCGTCGAAAGATTCGGCGCGGGAAGAAAAACCCGAATCGAGCAGCAATCCGAGCCCATGGAACATGCCGGTCCAGCGCGCTCTCGCATGAGCCGCGAGATCCGCCGGGACATTTTCATGGAGCAACGTCATCGTCGAACGGGATGCCAGCGTGTCGACCTCGACCGTGACACGCGTCGCGATGTCAGGCCGTTGCGGTAACGCCAGGGTGAAAATCAATCGCCGGTTCGGCACGATCGCAACGTATCGACCGGCGTACGTCATGCTCGATCCGTCGCGGACGTCGACCAGGCGAAATGAGCCTGCCGCGCGCGCATCGATTTCAATGTCGGCGATCGGATGCGACGCCGTCGCGAACAGCCATTGCCGCGCGAGGGCGGGATCCAACCATGCGCCGAAAATGCGCATGGCCGGGGCGCCGAAGCGCCCGACCACGCGCAGCGGCCGGGCCATTACCGCGCTTGATCGGCGTTGCTGTTCTGCGTTGCCATGCGCCACTTCAAACTCCTTGCCTGACGTTGGCCACGAGGGCGCGCGTGACGGCTATCGCCGCGCGCGGCGCGACCGCACCAAAACTCAACTTCTTGCTTTGGTAGAGGAATAGCAACAGCGCGAACAGCGTGCCTCCCGGCATCAGCAACTCGAGCAAAAGATACGGGCCGAGCTTCTGGCCCCATCGACGCAGTGCTTGCAATATCCGTATGACGACTTCCATTTGCGCCACCTGTCTCCTTTCATTGCTTAATCGAACAGGTCAAACGCAAATCGACAGACCTCTCCTCCTTTTTTTGAAGTACGGGCGGCCGCCGCGCAACCCTTACGGCCTAGACGGGCAACTCGGCGAGCCGTTTCTCGAGAAACCGGCGCTCCTGCTCCTGGCGGGAGAGCGCAATCGCGCGCTGATAGGACGTCCGCGCCTCTGCCGCTTTGCCCAGGCGGCGGCACAAATCGGCGTGTGCGGCGTGCGCCAGGTGATAGTCCTGCAAATCCCCGCGGGCGAGGATCGACTCGATGAGGGAAACGCCCGCGGCGGCACCGTCCCGCATCGCTACCGCCACCGCCCGGTTCAATTCGATGATCGGCGACGGCTCGATTCGCAGCAACGCATCGTAGAGACCGACGATCTCGTTCCAATCGGTCTCCGCCGGGACGGCCGCTTGGGCGTGGACCGCGGAGATCGCGGCCTGCAGCGAATACGGTCCGAAGCGCCGCGACGCAAGCGCCCGGTCCACGAGTGATAGGCCTTCGTCGATTTGGCCACGATTCCACAGCGAGCGATCCTGATCGTCGAGGAGCACTATCTGTCCATCCGGAGCGGTGCGCGCCGCACGCCGCGATTCGTGAAGCAACATCAACGCGAGGAGGCCCATGGCCTCCGGTTCGGGCAATAAATCGACCAGCAGTCGTCCGAGTCGAATCGCCTCCGCCGACAAGTCCACGCGCGTCAGCGATGAGCCCGACGACGCGAGATAACCCTCGTTGAACACCAGATAGATCACGCGCAAAACGCTGTCGAGGCGCTGCGGCAGCTCATCCGGCGATGGAACTTCGTAAGGAATTCTCGCATCGCGGATTTTGGCCTTGGCGCGTACGATCCGCTGCGCGAGCGTTGTCGCGCCGCTCAGGAAAGCCTGCGCGATCTCTTCGGTGGTGAGACCGCAGACTTCGCGAAGCGTGAGCGCGACCTGCGCATCGGCGGACAGCGCGGGATGGCAGCACGTAAATACAAGACGCAGCCGATCGTCCTCGATGCTTTCATCGTTCGCCGGCCTCGACTCATCGGCGATGCCCTCGACGTGCTCTGCGTGGTCCTCGATCGAATCGAAGCGCGAACGCCGCCTTATCCCGTCGATCGCTTTGAACCGGCCCGTCGACACGAGCCACGCCCGCGGATTCTCCGGAATGCCATCGCGCGGCCATTGCTCGAGCGCCGCGCGAAATGCGTCATGCAACGCTTCTTCGGCGACATCGAAATCCCCCAGCAGGCGGACCAGCGTAGCGAAAACTCGGCGCGACTCGGTCCGATAGACGGACTCTGCGGTATGGCGCACGCGCTCAATCGAGTTTTCGGACACGCGGGTTCGATGAAGTCGGAAGACGAAGGCGTCTTCGCAGCGAAGCGCCCTTTCGATTGGCAATTATCGCTCACCCGCACGAGCGGCCATTGACACCGCTATGACGCTGTCGATGGCGGCGCCATCGCGATCAGAGGCGGATCAAAAAGGCGCCCGTAACTCCTGCTTCTTTCTCGATGTCGGATGGCCGCGCTCGCGATCTTCGGCGCGCAATCCGCACGTCGGCGCATGCGCGACGTCGACGACGGATCGATGTCACCGGCGTAACGGTTCCTCAGCGTGGGAAGTGCGTGTGGTTGTCTCCGGATATCGGCGCCCGCGCGCACGGCTCACCGCTCGCGCCTCCGATGGAGCCGGTCGCACCCCAATCCTCGGCCCGCCGCGCGATGTCGATCGCCCCAGCATCGCGCAGCACCGCGGATGCCTCGTCGGCACGCCTTTCATCGGTACGCAGGGTAACGAGCGTGCCGCCTCGTCGCACGGCCTCGGCGTAAAGCGTCGCATCCGTTTTCTCGACGCCGAGGTCGGTTAAACGGGCGATCACGCTGCCGGCCACGGCACCCGCGCCTGCACCGGCCAACGTCGCGATGATCGGTCCAGCGGTAAGGATCGGACCAATGCCGGGAATCGCGAGCCCGGCAAGACTTGCCGCCAGGCCGGCCGCTCCGCCGAGTACCCCTCCGGCCACCGCACCCTTCGCAATGGGGCCGGTTCCGTCGCCAAGGACCGGCAGCTCAGTCTCGACATCCCCCTGGCTTACGTTGCTGACAACCAGATTGATGTCGGCGTCAGGGAAGCCGAGGTTGTGCAAATCGCGTGTTGCCCGATCGGCATCGTCGGCGTTGTCGAAGAAACCAACCACTGTCTTGATCATGGAGCCTCCATCGCAACATGGGGAAGAACAGCCACGCCCCACCCAGCCGCGGAAAGGTTGCTGTCCGATGATCGGCTCTCGGCTCAGGGCCGGTTATCGGAGGCGGACGCTGGCACTGTAGGACCGCTGCGCGTCCTTTGTCCTACAAGGCGATCTCCACGGCAGACCCGCGTTATTCGACGTCCCCGACCGAACCGCGCTAATCTAGCGACGTTCCTTCCACAACCGGCGCGTCCGTTGAAGTACCGATAACCCGTTGATCGGCCATGGCCTATCAGTCCGACGTGCAACGGATCACGCGAGCGCTGAACTGGATCGGCGCGGGCGCGCTTGGATTCGGCATCATCGTGGTCGTCTGGGCGCTATGGTGGACGCGCGGCGTCGATGATTTCCGCACCGCGGTGATCGTTGCGGCGCTGGGCTTCGGCCTTCCGTCGCTCGTCGCCCTGACGCTCGCTTGGCTGCTCGACCCGTTGCTCGACAGCGAGCGCGCGACCGCACCCGAGGCGCCGCCCCCCGACGCCGAAAAACCCGCGCGGCTCCGCTTCGGTTTCTACGATTGGCCGGCGGCCTTTCGCTATTTCGCGGCGATCGTCGCCGTGGGGCTGTCGGCGCTGCTGCGGATATGGCTCCATCCGGTACTCGGCGATTCGGTCCCCTACATCACGTTCTTTTTGGGCGTTGCGCTGGCTGCGTGGGTCGGCGGGTTCGGTCCCTCCGCGCTTGCCGTCGCGATTTCAATCGTGATCGCGTGGCGATGGACGTTGCAGGGCGCCAGCGATCTGCCGCCATACCAATTGGCCCATGTCGTCTCGGTCGGCGTATTCGCCGCGACGGCGCTTGCCATCGGCGTCATCACGTCCGCGATGCGCGCGACGGCGGCGGAGGCGGAGCGTCTATCGGCGGTGACGCAGGTCCGCAATGCCGAGTTGCAATCGATCGAAGTCGAGCTTCGTCATGAGCGCGATCGGATCAAGGTGACGCTCGAGGCGATCGACGAGGCGGTGATCACCACCGACACGGACGGACTCATCACGTTTCTCAATCCTTCGGCGGAGCGGTTGACGGGCTGGCGCTTGCGCGACGCGCGCGGCGTGCCGCTGATGAAAGTGATGGAGTTGGTCGACGAGAAGACCAGTAGACGCGCGCCGTTGCCGATGAGTCGTTCGATGGACGACGTGAGGGCCGGCCATCCTCCGAGCATCCTGCTCGTCGATCGCAAGGGCAAGCGTTACCCGATCGAGGACAGTGCCGCGCCGATCGTTTCGACGGGCGGCGAACCGATTGGACATGTCGTCGTCTTCCGCGATGTTACGCGTGCGCGCCACGCCCAAGCGGCATTGCAGGAGAGCGAAGCACGCTTTCGAGCGACGGCCGACAGCGCTCCGGTATTGATCTGGATGTCCGATTCGACGAAGGCCTGCGACTACTTCAATCGTCAATGGCTCGAGTTCACCGGGCGAACGATGGAACAGGAATTGGGCGACGGGTGGGCGGAGGGCGTGCATTCGGAAGATTTTCAGCGCTGCCTCGCCGTCTACGCCGCCGCATTCGATTCGCGACAGCCTTTCACGATGGAATATCGTCTGCGTCGTTTCGACGGCGAACATCGCTGGGTCGTCGATCACGGTGTGCCTCGGTTTGCCCCGGACGGCACATTCGTCGGCTATATCGGCGCGTGCATGGACATCACCGATCAGAAAAAGGCGCGGATGCTGTCGACGCTGCCAACGTGACAGGCAAGCACGCGCGCGATCGACATGGGCCAAACACTCGATAGCCTACGCAACTGGATCGGCAAGCGTGCGACTGCCGACGACGCGGTGACCGCGACGCAAGCGCGGGCGCTCGCGGCGACGCTCGACCGCACATTACGATTCGAGCGCGGCGATCCGCTTCCGCCACCGTGGCATTGGTTGTATTTCCTGACGATGGAACCGTTGGCGGACGCCGGTCCCGATGGACATCCGAAGCGAGGCGGCTTTTTGCCGCCGGTGCCGCTGCCGCGGCGCATGTGGGCCGGCAGTCGAATGGAATTCTTCCGGCCGTTGCAGATTGGCGCTGCGATTCACCGCGAGTCGCATATCACCGATGTCAACGTGAAGGAGGGCCGCTCCGGAACGCTCGTCTTCGTCACTGTCCGACATGAGATTGCATCCGGAGGAGAGCAGCTGCTTACCGACGAGCACGACATTGTCTATCGTGGTCTCGACCAGGGGCCAAGCGCGCAGGCCCCCAAGACGGCGCGCGGCGATCATCGCTGGATGCGCGAAATCCATCCAACGCCGGTCCTGCTGTTTCGCTATTCCGCGCTGACCTTCAACAGCCACCGCATTCACTATGATCATCCGTATGTAACGGGCGTCGAAGGCTATCCCGGACTCGTCGTGCACGGCCCTCTGCTCGCGACGTTGCTTCTCGATCTCCTCGCCCGCGACATGCCGGATGCCCGCGTGACACGTTTTCAATTCCGTGCCGTGAATCCGTTGTTCGACAATGCATCGTTCGCAGTGTGCGGCCGTCCCGAGGACGACGGCAAAACGATCGCGCTGTGGGCGAAGGGCCACGATGGCCGCCTCGCGATGGACGCGACGGCGAGGATCGCTTGATGAGCATGAGCACCAGCGAGAACAATGCCGATCGGTATCAAGACATTCGCGAGGGCGTGCGTGCGCTGTGCGCTGAATTTCCGGACAGCTATTTTCGCAAGATCGACGAGGCGCGTGGTTATCCCGATGCATTCGTCGACGCGCTGACCCAGGCGGGTTGGCTCGCGGCATTGATCCCGCAGGAATACGGCGGCTCCGGACTTGGCCTCGCCGAAGCGTCGGTCATCATGGAGGAGATCAATCGTTGCGGCGGCAACTCCGGCGCGTGCCACGGACAGATGTACAACATGGGAACGTTGCTACGTCACGGCTCGGAGGCGCAGAAGCGCAAATTTCTCCCGGCGATCGCGACGGGGGCGTTGCGCTTGCAATCGATGGCCGTGACCGAGCCGACCACGGGAACGGACACGACGAAGCTCAAGACGACGGCGCAGAAAAAACGCGATCGTTACGTTGTCAACGGACAAAAAGTCTGGATTTCTCGCGTCCAACACTCGGATCTGATGATCCTTCTCGCGCGCACGACGCCGTTCGGCGAAGTGAAGCGAAAATCGGATGGGATGTCGATTTTCATCGTCGATTTGCATCAGGCGATCGGCCATGGGCTCACCGTGCGGCCGATCGCGAACATGGTCAACCATGAGACGAACGAGCTGTTCTTCGACGGCCTCGAAATCTCCACCGAGAATCTAATTGGCGAAGAGGGGAAGGGCTTCAAATACATTCTAGATGGATTGAACGCCGAGCGCACGCTGATCGCCGCCGAATGCATCGGCGACGGCTACTGGTTCATCGATCGAGCTGCGAAATACGCGAGCGAGCGAATCGTGTTCGATCGGCCGATCGGCAAGAATCAGGGCGTGCAATTTCCGCTGGCGGAGTCCTATATCGAAGTCGAAGCCGCGAATCTCATGCGCTTTCGCGCCTGCGAGCTCTTCGATGCCAATCTGCCTTGCGGCGCGGAAGCGAACATGGCGAAATATCTTGCGGCTAAAGCGTCATGGGAGGCCGCCAACGCCTGTCTGCAGACGTACGGCGGATTCGGGTTCGCGAGCGAGTACGATGTCGAGCGCAAGTTTCGAGAGACACGGCTCTATCAGGTCGCCCCGATCTCGACGAATCTTATTTTGTCGTACGTCGCCGAGCACGTGCTCGGCCTGCCACGCTCATTCTAAGTTCATGCTTCCGCTGGAAGGCATCACCGTCGTCACGCTGGAGCACGCGATCGCGGGGCCGTTTTGCACGCGCCAGCTCGCTGACCTGGGCGCGCGCGTCATCAAGGTCGAGCGTCCGGGCACCGGCGATTTCGCCCGCGGCTACGACGAGCGCGTGCGCGGCCTCGCCTCGCATTTCGTCTGGACCAATCGCTCGAAGGAAAGTCTGACGCTCGATGTCAAGCATCGCGACGCCGCTGCGATTCTCGAGCGACTGCTGCACGAAGCCGATGTGCTGGTGCAAAACCTTGCGCCGGGCGCCGCCGCGCGGCTCGGACTTTCCTATGAGACGCTCGAAGCAAGGTATCCGCGACTGGTCGTGTGCGATATCTCGGGCTACGGCGATTCCGGTCCGTATCGCGACAAGAAGGCCTACGATCTTTTGATCCAGAGCGAGTCCGGTTTTCTATCGATCACCGGCACGCCGGACGATCCCGCGAAAGCCGGCTGCTCGATCGCCGATATTTCCGCGGCGATGTATGCGTACAGCAGCATTCTCGCGGCATTGCTCGGGCGCGAGCGTACCGGACGCGGCTGCCGAATCGAAGTGGCGCTCCTCGAAACGATGGTCGAGTGGATGAGCTATCCGCTCTACTACGCACACGAAGGCGCGCCGCCGCCGCCACGCACGGGCGCCGCGCACGCAACGATTTATCCCTACGGCCCATTTGCCGCCGGTGACGGCAAGATCGTCATGCTGGGTTTGCAAAACGAGCGTGAATGGAACGTGTTCTGCGACAAAGTGCTGCGCAACGCGACGCTGGCAGCCGATCCGCGCTTCGCGTCGAACTCCAGGAGGGCGGCCGCGCGCGAGGAGCTGCGGACGATCATCGTCGATGCATTTCGCGATCTCACCGCCGAAGAGGTCGTTGCCCGTCTCGATGCCGCACAGATCGCCAATGCGCGGATGAACGACATGCATGAGGTATGGGAGCATGCGCAACTCAAGGCACGCAGCCGCTGGACGGAGGTCGACACCCCGGCGGGTCGCATTGCCGCCCTTCTTCCGCCGGCATTGCCGAGCAGCGTTACGCCGCGGATGGATCCCGTGCCTGCGCTCGGGCAACACACCGATGCGATTTTGCGAGAGCTCGATTTCGATGCCCCGACAATCGCGCGCTTGCGCGCGGATGGGGCGATCTAGGCAGAACCGCGCGTGACCAGGGACCCAGACAGGCGGCAGTTGAAACGCCGGCGAACCGGCGTCATCTGAAGTCGCATGCCGCTTGATCTTCCTGGTTCGGAAGAGTCTTCCGGACCCCTCGGCGCAGTGCCGCCGCCGGGCGACGCCGCGCTGCTTGACGCGTATTCGCAAGCCGTTACGACGGCGGTTGCCGGTGTCGCGCCCGCCGTCGCGCACGTTCGGGTCGAACGCGCCAAGGCGTTCCGTTCGGGTCGCGAAGGCTCCGGATCGGGTTTCATCATCACGCCCGACGGCTATCTCGTCACCAATAGCCATGTCGCAGGTGGCGCGTCCGCGATCGAAGTCACGTTGCCGGATGGCCGCACGGCGTCGGCGACAATCGTCGGCGACGATCCGCATTCCGATCTCGCGCTTTTGAAAGTTGCCGCGGGCGATCTCGCCTGGTGTCGGTTCGGCGACTCGTCGCGCGTGCGCGTCGGACAGATCGCGATTGCGATCGGCAGTCCATACGGATTTCAGCACACGGTGACCGCGGGCATCGTGAGCGCGCTGGGGCGCTCGATGCGCGCGCAAACAGGTCGCCTGCTCGACAACGTGCTGCAAACCGACGCTGCGCTCAATCCCGGCAACTCGGGCGGTCCGCTGATCGACACGCAATCGCGCGTCATCGGCGTCAATACGGCGGTGATCCTCCCGGCGCAAGGCATTTGCTTTGCGATCGGCGCATCGACCGCCGAGCGGGTTGCGATTGCGCTGATTCGCGAGGGCCGCGTGCGGCGCGCATACCTTGGCGTCGGCGGACAGACATTGGCGTTGCCGCGCCGGATCGTTCGTCACTTCGGTTTGCTGCGCGAATCGGGCGTTCGCATCGAATCGCTCGAAGCCGGATCGCCTGCGGCAACCGCGGATTTGCGACGCAGCGATGTCATCATCGCGCTCGCCGGTCACCCGGTCGCCAACATCGACGATTTGCAACGGCTCCTGGTCGGCGACGCCATCGGTCGCGTGACCGAAGTCGAGGTCGTTCGACGGGATCGCGTAATGAAGGTGTCGTTGACGCCGCGCGAATCCGAGCCGCATCGGCACTAATCGGGTGTGTCGTTGTAGTGCGCAGCGCTTGTTTCAAACGCCGAATGGAGCGGCGCGTCCGCTCCGCGTGTCGCTTCGTAACTGTCGCCGCTAGGCAACAGCGTCGTCCTGTGCAACAATGATTGCAACTTTATTGCATCAGGGTGGATCGCGATGCTCGACCGTGACGGCTATCGCCCGAACGTCGCCATCGTCATCGTCAACGGCAGAAACCAGGTCTTTTGGGGCAAACGGATCCGCGAGCACGCGTGGCAATTTCCGCAGGGTGGCATCAATTCCGGTGAGGCACCCGAACAGGCGATGTACCGGGAGTTGCGCGAGGAAGTGGGACTCCGTTCGCAGCACGTGAAGATTCTGGGCCGTACGCGCGATTGGCTGCGATACGACGTTCCGCAACACTGGATCAAGCGCGAATGGCGCGGCAGTTATCGCGGGCAAAAGCAGATTTGGTATCTTCTGCGCCTCACGGGTCGCGATAACGACGTAACGCTTCGCGCCACCGAGCATCCCGAGTTCGATGCGTGGCGCTGGCACGAATACTGGGTGCCGCTCGAGACGGTCATCGATTTCAAGCGCGAGGTGTACCGGCGCGCGCTCCTCGAACTCGAGCGCTATATTCACATGAAGCCGCAGACGCGTCGCGAGCGTCTCTACGGCTTCGCGCATCCGGTGATGCCGCCGTCGTACGACGAGCCAAGCCACTCCGGGAATTAGGGATCAGTGCATGATCGGCGTTCCGCTGACCTTCGGGATGATGCCAAGTCCTGACAGCGCGATGCTGAAGAGCAAGCCCAGCGCGAAGCCGCACAGCACGACGACGATCGTGAACGGCACTGCCTTGTCGTTCGTGCATTTGTTCAGCACCGGCGCGCCGACGTAGAACGTGTACCACGAATAGATGGTTGCAAGCAGCGCCAGCACCGCGCCCGCGACGCCGAGAACGTGGAAGACGCCGGCGATCCATGCCGCCGTATAACTGTACGCAGCCAGCTTGAGCGCGCCCACGAAGTCCTTCGTGCCGCCGAACGCCGGTGCGAGCGCATCGACGATGAGCGCGATGATGAACGTGATGATCAGCGCCATCAGATACAGTCCAACCGCGGTTTGGACTCGCGCTTCGCCGCCGGCAGCGAGAATGGCAAGCGGCCCGATCGCCGCGAGAATCGCCACCCAGCTCGCGTAAATCGACTGCGTCGTCGCGGGCTCGGCGGCGATCTTCGGCCATTCGGCGCGCGGTTCAAACAGGATTCCCTTCAAGCGGTCGAGCATCACCGCCTCCCTGGCTTGTTGAAACTTATGGGCGCAATTCTATGCCGCGCTACGCCAACAGCACCAAATTGTCTCGATGAATGAGCTCGGGCTCGTCGACATACCCCAGGATCGATTCGATTTCGGCTGACGGTCTGCGCAAGATTCGCGCGGCCTCCTGCGAACCGTAATTGACGAGCCCGCGCGCAACCTCGCGACCGTCTTGCGCAAAGCAGCCGACGACTTCGCCGCGTCCGAATGTCCCTTCGACGGCGACCACGCCGATCGCCAACAAGCTTTTTCCCTCGCGCAATAGCGCGCGCACGGCGCCATCGTCCAAGCGAAGCGCCCCCGCGAGGCGAACATGATCCGCGAGCCATTGCTTACGCGCGGCGAGCGATATCGCTTCCGCGATCAGCGCGGTTCCGACCGCTTCCCCCGCCACGAGCCGCGTCAGCACTTGGTTTTCATGTCCGCTGGCGATGATCGTCGACGCGCCCGAGCGCGCCGCCCGTTTGGCGGCGAGCACCTTGGCCAGCATGCCACCGCGGCCGATGTCGCTGCCCGCGCCGCCTGCCATTGCTTCGAGCCTGGGATCGCCGGCACGGGCTTCGTGCACGAGGGTGGCGTGCGGATTCTTACGCGGGTCCGCCGTGAACAGACCCTGCTGATCGGTGAGCAGCACGAGGGCATCGGCCTCGATCAGATTGGCGACGAGCGCGGCCAACGTATCGTTGTCGCCGAAGCGGATCTCGTCGGTTGTCACGGTGTCGTTTTCGTTGATGACCGGAATCACGCCGAGGGCGACGAGCGTCGTGAGCGTCGTGCGCGCGTTGAGATAACGACGACGGTCCGCCAAATCTTCGTGCGTCAGCAATATCTGCGCCGTATGCAAACCGAATTTCGCGAAGGCGGCCTCGTAGGCTTGAACGAGCCCCATTTGCCCGATGGCTGCCGCCGCCTGCAGGTCATGGATCGCGCGTGGCCGCGATGTCCATCCCAGGCGTTGCATGCCCTCGGCGATTGCGCCCGACGAAACGAGCACGACTTCCTTGCGCGCTGCTTTGAGTTGCGCAATCTCGCCGGCCCAGCGGGCGACTGCCGCGTGATCGAGACCGCGTCCGTCGCTGGTGAGCAGCGATGAGCCGATTTTGACGACGATGCGGCCCGCATTGGCGAGCGGCGCCGTCATGGCGACGATCGACGCCGCTTCGCGACGCGTTCGGCGACGGGCTTCGGCGTCATCACGATCGGCTCCTCGCTCTCACGAAGTGGCGTTGCGGTTTCGGTCGGATGCGCATCGAGCCAGTCCTGCACCGCGTGGATCAATTCGCGACAGCCGTCGCCATTGATTGCGGCAATGCCGAATACCTTCCCGGTCCAGCGATACGCTTTGACGAATGCCTTGACCCGCGCGTTGCGCTCGTCGTCTGGAAGGAGATCCAGCTTGTTCAATACGAGCCAGCGCGGCTTGTCCTGCAATGCCGGATCGAATTTTCCGAGCTCGGCAACGATCGCACGCGCATCATGAATCGGATCGGTGTCCGACGGCGCGATGTCGACGACATGCAACAGCAATCGCGTGCGTTGCAGGTGACGCAGGAAGCGATGCCCCAGTCCGGCGCCTTCCGCAGCGCCCTCGATCAGCCCGGGGATGTCGGCGACGACGAAGCTGCGATTCGTGTCGGTGCGCACGACCCCGAGCTGCGGCGCGAGTGTGGTGAACGGATAGTCGGCGACCTTCGGTCGCGCGGCGGAGATCGCGCGGATGAGCGTCGATTTTCCGGCGTTGGGCATTCCGAGCAGCCCGACGTCGGCCAGCACTTTGAGCTCGAGGCGTACGCGGCGCTGCTCGCCTTTTTCGCCGTCGGTGTGCTGGCGCGGCGCACGATTGGTGCTGGACTTGAAATGCAAATTGCCGAGCCCGCCCTTGCCGCCTCGCGCAACTTGCGCGCGCGTGCCGTCGGCCGACAAATCCGCGATCAGGTCGTTCGTCTCCGCATCGGTGATCACGGTACCGACGGGCATGCGCAAGACGATATCGTCGGCGGCCCGTCCGTATTGATCGGCGCCGCGGCCTCTTTCGCCGTTCTTCGCCCGATGGATTCGCGCATAGCGATAATCGATCAGCGTGTTGATGTTGCGGTCCGCGATGGCATAAATGCTGCCGCCGCGGCCGCCGTCGCCGCCGTCGGGGCCGCCGCGCGGAACGTATTTCTCACGCCGAAACGACGCGACGCCGTTGCCGCCGTCGCCGGCGATCACGTCGATGAACGCCTCGTCGATGAACTTCACGGTGCGATTCTCCGATATAAAACGTAGCGTTCGGTGTCGTCGCCGCGCCGGTGTCCGTCCCACAGAATCCGGTAGCCGCTGAGTTCGGGCGCCGATGGCTGACGCCCGTATTGGACGAGCAACAGCGGGCAACCGGTATCGCCCCTCACTTCCTCGCGCACCGTCGTGAGCCCCGCAAAGTATTGGAATAACGCGCGTTGCGGCTCACCCAAGTTGCGGCTCGCGACGCACTCGGTTGTCAAGAGCTGCAATGCGGCGCTTTCGATCATCGCACGATAGGAACGGCGGGAATCGAGATAAGGCAGCCAGATCGTCGAATAGAGTCCCCACACCAGCGTCACGCCGACGGCCCAATTGAGCACGGCGCGACGGTTGCTGCGCCGGGCGGGTCGAACGACGATGACCCACAGCACCGTCAGGAACAGCGCGAAGAGCGTTCGACCCAAGTGGAACGTCGGCTGAAACCCGATTTCGGTGTCCTGAAACAGCACGGCGACGCGAGAGGACATTCCATAAACGCGCGCGTCGATCCACATCGCCCAAACGATGAGCGCCAATAGTCCGAACGTCAGGATGCCGAACCAATCGAGGAAGGCGGAAAAGCCGCGCGCGAGCGTGTCGACTTCGAGCGTCGCGAGAAGCGTGAACGGAATCAACAGCGGCAATGCACTGATCACACGCGGCTCCGGCGCGACGAGCAAATTCGCGAGCATCACGGCCGACAGGATGCCGGGAACGATGATGCCCGGCTCGCGCAATCCGCCGTTGAACCCGCGGCCGCGCGTCCAGAAAGTCCAAAGCAGAAGCGGCAGCGAAGGCCAGGCGAACCAGGGCAGGTTGCGCAGGTGATAAGTGACGTCCATCGGCGCGGCGCCGGCAACGAAGCCGACATAGTTCGCCCATGTCTCGCTTGACCACCACGCGTCGAACAATGCCGGGTCGCGCGCATGGAGCGTTACCACCCATGGCAGGGAAATGGCGAGGGCGATCAGGATCGCTGCGAAAAGCGTCGCGGCGTAGGCGCGGGTCCGCCAGGTCGCGCCGAATAAGGGAAGCACGGCGGCGGTAATCGCGAGCCATGCGGGACCTTGGAGCCCGCGGCTTCCAAACGCCACGCCGATGCCGACGCCGAGCCACACGCCGCCCAGCCAGGGCCGGCGCAACGCCAAGGCGAAGCCGTACAGCGCTATCGCAACGGCCGCGGTCACGCCGAGTTCCCCGGAAAGCGCATGCGCGCGGTCCCAGAAACCGAGCGTTCCGATCAGGACGAGCATCGCCAGCCAGCGAAAGGCGCGTCCCGAAAACTCGCGGCTTGCGAGGGTCGCGAAGACCAGCATTGCCGCGAGCAGCAAGCCGGTCGTCAGCCGCGCGGCGTCGTACGGCTCCAGCGGGGGCGAGAGCGCTTTGATCCCCAGAGCGCCGAGTGCCGGCATGAGCGGCGGCCGATCGAGAAACGGATCGCCCGCGAGCGCCGGGGCCACGAAGTCGCCGCGCTTTGCGATGTCGAATGCGACACCGAAGTTCGTCGCGTCGTCGAATTTCCAGGGATCGTGACCGACCAGGCCGAGGCCGATCCAGGCCGCAGCGAGAAAGAAAAGTCCCACGGCCTTGAACGTGCGATACGGGCCCGATGGACTCACCGCGGTGGGATCCATCGGTTCGGAAACATAGGGCCGGGGTGCGCGCATTGGCGAGAGGATGGCGGCTCGCGGGCTGCTGTGCAACGAAAAAGGCAGCCGAAGCTGCCTTTTTGACGACGATTCGCTGTGGTGTGCTACGACGCCGGCGTGCTCGGGGTCTTTTGTCCATAGCGCTGGCGGAACTTCTCGACACGCCCCGCGGTATCCATGATCTTTTGTTTGCCGGTGTAGAAGGGGTGGCACGCCGAGCACACTTCGACATGCAACGGCTTGTTGATCGTCGAGCGCGTCTTGAACGTGACACCGCAGCTGCAGGTCACGTCGATTTCATTGTATTTGGGGTGGATATCGGCTTTCATTTCTCTCGCCTTTCGCTTGGTCCGGAATGCGGGAACGATCATGCACCGGAAATCCCGCCGCCGAAATCAGCCACACGGCATAGGCCGCCTGTTGCCGGCCACGCGGGAAAAACGAGCATTATCGCCGATTCTCGGATGTCGAACAAGATTGGGTTGCGTAGCGCGTAAGGCAAGTGGGTCGAATTACGCCGAAAGATCAAAAGCTTAAGTAGGACAGCGGGACTTCGAAACGGGCGCTACCCTCTGCGCATGCTGTCGAAGAAGTCCGCGTTGCTCTTCGTCGCCTTGACCTTGTCGAGCAAGAATTCCATCGCCTCGAGCTCGTCCATCGGATACAGCAGCTTGCGCAGGATCCAGACCTTCTGAAGGATGTCCGGTTTGAGCAACAGCTCTTCGCGCCGGGTCCCCGAGCGATTGACGTTGATCGCAGGGTAAATTCGCTTCTCGGCCATCCGGCGATCCAGATGGATTTCCATGTTGCCGGTGCCCTTGAATTCCTCGTAGATCACGTCGTCCATCCGCGAGCCGGTGTCGATGAGCGCGGTGGCGATGATCGTGAGCGAGCCGCCTTCCTCGATGTTGCGCGCGGCGCCGAAAAAGCGCTTCGGCCGTTGCAGCGCATTCGCGTCCACGCCGCCGGTCAGCACCTTGCCCGACGCCGGCACGACGGTGTTGTACGCGCGAGCGAGTCGCGTGATCGAGTCGAGCAGGATCACAACGTCCTTCTTGTGCTCGACCAGGCGCTTCGCTTTCTCGATCACCATTTCGGCAACCTGCACATGGCGCGTCGCCGGCTCGTCAAACGTCGAAGAGACGACTTCACCGCGCACCGAGCGCTGCATTTCAGTCACTTCCTCGGGCCGCTCGTCGATCAGCAGCACGATCAGGATCACGTCCGGATGATTGGCGGTGATGGCATGCGCAACGTGCTGCAGCATCACCGTCTTGCCTGATTTGGGCGACGACACGAGCAACCCGCGCTGTCCCTTGCCGATCGGCGCCACGATGTCGATGATGCGTCCGGTGATGTTCTCTTCCGCCTTGATGTCGCGCTCGAGCACCATCGGCTCGTCGGGAAAGAGCGGCGTCAGGTTCTCGAACAGGATCTTCGACTTCGCGTTCTCGGGCGCCTCGCTGTTGACCTTGTCGACCTTGACGAGCGCGAAATACCGCTCGCCATCTTTGGGCGTGCGGATTTCACCTTCGATCGTGTCGCCGGTATGCAGGTTGAATCGACGAATCTGCGACGGCGAAATGTAGATGTCGTCCGTTCCCGCGAGATAGCTGGTATCGGGTGAGCGCAGGAAGCCGAAGCCGTCCGGAAGCACTTCGAGGACGCCTTCGCCGAAAATGCTTTCGCCTTTTTTCGCCTGCGTCTTGAGCAACGCGAAGATGAGGTCGTGCTTGCGCATCCGGTTCGCGCCGTCGATCTCCATCGTGTTGGCGATGTCGAGCAGTTCGGAAACGTGTTTGGTCTTGAGTTCGGAAAGGTGCATGGGGAAGGAGAGTCGTGCGAGTACGACGAAAGACGGCCTTCGATGGCCGATCAACAGCGCGGGGTCAGGATTTTGGGAACTACCGGCGCCTCGAAGGAAGGCGATGGCGCCGGGAATCTCTTTCCGGCGTTTAGAGCACCAGCACAGGCTGGCCGTCTCGGGCGCCGGCTGAACCCCTGCGGTCAATCCACGCGGAGTTCAGTCGAAAAAGAGGGTAACGGGGTTAGAGGTTGCTGTCAAGAAATGCAGTGAGCTGCGACTTGGTGAGCGCGCCCACCTTTTGCGCATGGACTTGACCGCCCTTGTACAGGATCACCGTGGGAATGCCGCGAATCCCATACCGGCCCGGCGTCGCCGGATTGGCGTCGATGTCGAGCTTGGCAATGGTCAGCTTCCCCTCATAGGTCTTCGCGACCTCGTCCAGCACCGGGGCGAACATCTTGCATGGACCGCACCATTCAGCCCAGAAGTCGACCAGCACCGGGTTGGCGGACTTTAGTACGTCCTGCTCGAATGTCGTGTCCGAAACCTGCTTGATCATGTCACTCATCGATATCCTCTCTGCATCCGGCCGTCGCATAAGGTGTCGCACGACCGCAGATTCGCATATTTTACCGTAGGTTACCCACGGGGTGGTCCGTACGTCGGAAGGTAAGGCGCGATCTGCTAGAATTCAAGGTCTTTGTGTAGTCGCGCGATTTGGCATGACTTACGTCGTAACCGAGACCTGCATCCGCTGCAAATACACCGATTGCGTCGATGTTTGTCCCGTCGATTGTTTCAGGGAAGGGCCGAATTTCCTGGTGATCGATCCCGACGAATGCATCGATTGCACGCTGTGCGTCGCCGAGTGTCCGGTCGAGGCCATTTTTGCTGAAGACGACGTGCCCGGCGATCAGCAACCGTTCAAGGCGTTGAACGCCGAGCTTTCGAAGGTTTGGAAGCCGATTATCGAACGGAAGCCGGCGCCGGAAGACGCCGACGAGTGGAAGGATGTCAAAGAAAAGCTGCAGTATCTCGAGCGGTAACGAAAAGCGGAAAAACGGAGCGAAGCGGCTCGATGTTTGACCGGCCCACTTCGTAACCCATAAAATCGCCAGGTTTTTGCCTCGTAGGCCCTTCGATTCCGATGACCCGTCTCAGATTCGTTGTTGTGAGCGTCGCCGCGTTTGCGCTGTCCTCGCTCGCATGCGCACAAACGCCTCCTCCTGCCGGCAATGCCGACATCGGCAGCCAAAAGGTACAGATGTGCCAAGGATGTCACGGCATTCCGGGCTGGCGTACCGCGTATCCCGAGGTGTATCGGGTGCCGAAGATCGCCGGCCAGCATCAAGCGTATCTCATAAAGGCTTTGCAGGAATACAAGAGCGGCTCGCGAACGCATCCATCGATGCGCGCGATTGCATCGTCGTTGTCTGACGCCGACATGGCCAATATCGCCGCGTATTACGCACAACTGGGACTGAGGCTCGCGCCATGAAACTGTCGTTGGTCGGCGCCGTTGCCGTGGCGCTCTGCACAGCCGGGACAGCCTGCGCGGCCGATCTCGAGGCGGCCAAGAAAAAAGTGAGCGAACTCTGCCAGGCGTGTCACGCCATGGATGGCAACAGTCAAGTTCCCGATTACCCGAAGCTCGCGGGACAAAATCAGGATTACCTCGCGAAGGCGCTACGCGATTACAAGTCGGGCGCGCGCAAGGACCCGACGATGAACGGCTTCGCGGGTACGCTCACCGCGCAGGACATAGACAATCTCGCCGCTTATTTCAGCGGGCAGCCGCCGGTCCTGCAATCGAGGATGTAGCGCCGCGACCGGCGAGCAGGGGCCCCGCGCGAAGCAAGGGGATGCGAGCAAACGGGAGTCGGCGCACGAGGCCGACGTGACAAAGTCTCCGCTCCGTAACGGTACAGAGAGACCGAGGCAACGCACCGGCGAGCAGGGCCCCGCGCGAAGCACGGGGATGCGAGCACAGCGTGAATCGGCGCACCGCAATCTAACGCCGGCGTTCCAAACATTCCATGTAGACGGCTGCATCGGGCGGCGCGTTCAGCCGTTGCGCCTGCCATAGCGTTTCTCCCAGACATTCGAGCACGGCGTGCAACGCCGCATGCTCGTCGCCTTGCGATGTGCGCAAGCGCTCGAAATGGGCACGGATTCCAGGCGGTTGATCGATGGCAAGTTGCTCGGCGACCGCGAGATGCAACGATAGATGGAGGAATGGGTTGACGGCGCCGCTTTCCGGCGCATAGTCGCGATCCAGATGACGCTCGGCGTCTTCCAGCAGCGGGTGGTACTCCGGATGAAGCGCAATGAGCGCGACTGCCGTTTTCTGGAGCCCTTCACACGGCGCGCCCGCGCGGTACTTCGCCCAAGCATCGACGAAATAGCGTCGCGCTTCGTCGCGGGTCGGCGCGAACATTGCTAAAACTGCGCTTTCTTGGGCTTGGTCTTGTGCGGATACGCGCAGAGATCGCGAATCGCGCACTCCGGGCATTTGGGCACGCGTGCGACGCATGTGTACCGGCCGTGCAGGATCAGCCAATGATGCGCATGCGCGACGAATTCCTTCGGCACTGCCTTCATCAATCGCTGCTCGACTTCGAACGGATCCTTGCCCGGTGCAAGGCCGGTCCGATTCGCGACGCGAAAAATGTGCGTGTCGACGGCAATCGTCGGCTCGCCGAGCGCGACGTTCAACACGACGTTGGCGGTCTTGCGGCCCACACCGGGGAGGCGCTCGAGCGCCTCGCGCGTTTTCGGCACCCGTCCGCCGTGCTCACGCAACAGGATTTCGGAAAGGCCGACGACGTTCTTTGCCTTGTTGCGGTAGAGGCCAATCGAGCTGACGTACGGGATCAGCCCATCGATGCCGAGCTTCACCATCGCGGCAGGCGTGTTCGCCACGCGATACAGCTTATCGGTCGCCTTATTGACACCCTTGTCGGTCGCTTGCGCCGACAACACGACGGATACCAGGAGTTCGAACGGCGTCGAATAGGCAAGCTCGCTTTTCGGATTCGGATCGAGCGCCCTTAAGCGTTCGAACAGCAGGCGACGCTTGGCGGGACTCATTATTGGACCCGTGCGGCGCCTATTTCGGCCAGGCGGTCGAGACGCGACTTTTCGTTCGCGGCGAGCCAAATGTCGTCCTTGAGATACGCGTAGGCCTTGGCGGCCCACATCTTGGCCGCTGCGGCGTCGTGACGCGCCAGCGCGATTTCAGCGAGCTCCTCATAGACGAAACCGTCCGGCGCGCCGGCTTCGTCGTTCTCGGCGCTCAATTCGCGCTGAATTTTTTCGGCTTCGTCCAGGCGGTTGAGCGAGCGGAGACCGCGGGCAACCGTCCATTTTGCAATGCGGATTTTGGCTTTGTCGCCGCCCGCTTCGCGCGCGGCCAGTGCATGCTGCCAATAATCGACTGCCGTCGCGTATTCGCCGCGCTCGTGATAGGTCCACCCAATGTTATGCAAAAGCGATGCGCGCCAACCGCGCGCGCGTTCGTCGCGCGATGCATCGGCAACCGCCAGCGCTTCGAGGTTCCAGCGCAGCCGCTCGTGGGTGGGCGCTGCGATGCCCAACATATGCAGCGCGTCGACGCGGTAGAAATCCGCGCCCGCCAGCGGATCCTTCAGGGCCGCGCTGGCTGCTTCCCTAAACAGCGGTACCGCTTCCGCCGGCTTGCCGCTTGAATTGAGGATGCGTCCCCGCTCGATGAGGTAACGAACGCGGATGCGCACGGGCCCTTTGTCGATCTCGGGCTGGAGGGGATCGAGCATCGCATCAGCGTCCGTGAATCGACGTTGCAGTCCCAGCGAACGGGCGATCTGCGTCGCGATCTCGCGGGCTTCGCGAGATCCCACGACATGTTTCGCAAGCTCGGCGCGAAACCGGCTCTCCGATATCGCCGGTGCATTGAAATTCCAGGACTGATCGAGCGTTTCCGAGAAATCGCGTTCAGCGGCGTGTGTCATCGAAGTGATCGAAAAGTTGAAAAGCAGGAAAGCAGCGAACGCAGACGCGCGCGGCAGACGCGTCGCCGTCATTGCGATCCCGCTTTGGCGGCGGCTCGACGGATGCGCGCCCGCGCAAAAGCCGCGGCCACGCGCTTTTGCCGGTCGATGCGGGCTTGCTCTTCGCTCGACAGCCGCGCCGTCCGATTACGATTTGAAATCCGCTCGCCGCTTGCGAGCCGGACGGCACGGGCATCGAAGCGCATGCGGGCAGCGTCCGCATCCGCCTTTGTCCACGAATGCGCTACGGTCTCCATGACGATGCAGTCGACGGGGCAAGGCGGCACGCAGAGCCCGCAACCTGTGCACGCCGACGCAAGCACCGCATGCATTCGTTTGGACGCGCCGACGATCGCATCGACGGGGCACGCGGCGATGCACAGCGTGCAACCGATGCAAGCGGCCTCGTCGATCCGGGCAATCTGCAAAGGACCGGCTTCGCCACAGGTCGGTTCGATGGGTTCGACCGGCGAGCCGGTGAGCGCGGCGATCGCCACGATGGTTTCGTCGCCGCCCGGCGGACAGCGATTGATGTTCGCCGTGCCCCCCGCGACGGCTTCCGCATACGGACGGCAGGCGGCATAACCGCAGCGCCTGCATTGCGTTTGCGGCAGCAGCGCCTCGATCCGATCGGCGAGTTCTGGGACGTTCACGCCGCGGATTTTACCGCCTCGCTTTGATTCAACCGCCCGAAATGGATGACAATCGAACCTCCGACATGGCGCTCAAACACTCGCATTCGCACGCCGGGCATGATCACGTCGCGCACGATCATGCCCGATCGGCACGTACACCCCATCGCGCGCTCATGTGGGCGCTCGTCATCACAGGCGGGATGGGCGTGCTCGAAGCGATCGGCGCGTTTTGGTCCGGCTCGCTCGCGCTTCTATCCGACGCCGGCCACATGGCGACCGATGCCGCGGCGCTTGGACTCGCGTTGTTCGCATCGCGAATCGCGCGCAGGCCGCCAAGCCGACGCGCATCGTACGGCTATGTGCGCGCCGAAGTGCTCGCAGCGTTCGTCAATGCGCTGGCGCTTCTTGCGCTGGTCGTGTTCATCGCCGTCGAGGCCGTGCGCCGGCTGCTGCAACCGACGCCGGTCGCGGGTGCGACGGTCCTTGTAATCGCCATTGCGGGTCTGATGGCGAATGTTGCGTCGGCCTGGGTTTTGTCGCGTGCATCGCCGTCGATGAACACGCGCGGCGCGTTGCTGCACGTGCTCTCGGACGCACTGGGCTCGGTGGCCGCCATCGTCGCGGGTGCGGTGATCGTCACGACCGGCTGGATGCCGATCGATCCGATTCTTTCGGTGGCGGTCTCATTGTTGATTCTCCGTTCGACTTGGCGTCTGCTCGGTCAATCGACCGGCGTGCTGATGGAGGGCGTGCCGCGCCACCTCGATTATGACGCGATCGGGCGTGCGCTCTCGCGCGTTGCCGGCATTACCGAGGTCCACGATCTCCACGTATGGCAGATGGGTCCTGACAGCGTCGCGTTGTCGGCCCACGTCGGGCTCGCCGACGGCGCACAATGGCCCACGATCCTCGCGCGTGCACAGCGCACGTTGCTCGAGAATTATGGCATCGAGCACGTGACGCTGCAGCCGTCGTGGCCGCCGCCTGCGCCGTTCGCGGATCGGCGCGTGATTCCGATTTCGTCCAACGACGAACGGCATTAGGAAATCATATCCATTTCGCGACCCGGAAACGCCAGAACAGAAATGCGTCGACGGCGATCATGAATCCGATCGCCAATGGATAGCCGAACGAGAGGTCCAGCTCCGGCATGTTCTTGAAATTCATGCCGTAGACGCCGGCGATCAGCGTGGGGACGGTGATCAGCGCACCCCACGCAGCCAACCGCTTCGTCACTTCGTTTTCAGACAGGCTGATGAGCGCGAGATTGACTTGCGTCGCCGTCGTGAGCATTTCGCGACTGCTCTCGATTGCGCCGTTGATCCGCGACAAGTGATCATAGACATCGCGGAAATACTCCTGCGTCCCTTTGCAGAGCTGAGGAACGCGTCCCCCGTAGAGCTTGCCGACCCCTTCCATCAGCGGCGCGACCGCATGCTTCAGCGTCATCAGCTTGCGCTTCAATTCGTAGAGCGACTCCAGCCGATCCCGCGTGGATGCGGTTGACGTGGAGAACATCTGCTCTTCGTTCGTCTCCAATTGCGTCTCGAGGTCGTCCAGCACCGGGAAGTAGCGATCGACGACGTTGTCCATCAGCGCGTAGAGCACGAACGCCGAGCCATGGCGCAGCAGCTCGGGCTCGCGTTCCGCGCGTGCCCGCACGCCGGTGAAGCCGAGCTGGGTGCGGTGACGCACCGAAAGAACATAGTTCGGTCCGACGAAAACGTCGACCTCGCCGACCAGCAGATCCTCGTCGCCGTCGACGTCCTTGATCTTCTCGACCGGCTGCAACACCGCGAACAGCGAGTCGCCGTATTCCTCGATTTTCGGCCGCTGATGGCCGGAGCGCGCGTCCTCGACCGCGAGCGGATGCAAGTCGAATTCCTCCGCCATCTGATCGAGCTCCTCACGCGTCGGCTCGAACAAGGCGACCCACACAAAGCAGTCGGGGCGCTTGACGTATTCGCTGATATCCTCGACCGGGATATCGGCGAGCTTGCGGCCGTGCTCGTAGGCGACACAGCTGATCAGCATGGATGTTTCATTCGTACGGGCGGCTCCATGATAGCGGCGTGCGGCAGGTGGCGCCATCACGCGATGCCGGCCCATTGTTCGGCCGCCGCATCAACCGGGTAACATCGACGTTTCGACCCGTTTGCCGGACGACCGCCCGCTCTCGTGCAGGCGTCGACCGCCCGCAATGATCATTCAATCGCTACTCGATACCGACCTCTACAAGTTCACGATGATGCAGGTCGTGCTGCATCATTTTCCCGGCGCTCAAGTCGAGTACCGGTTCAAGTGCCGCAATGCGGATGTGCCCCTCGCGCCGTACATCGGCGAGATCCAGGATGAAATTCGTCAATTGTGCTCGCTGCGGTTCACGCAACGCGAGCTCGATTACCTTCGCGGCTGGCGTTTTTTCAAGAGCGACTTCATCGATTTGCTCGGGCTGTTTCGCCTCGACGAGCGCTTTATCGCCGTGAGCCGGATCGCGGGCACGGAAGACATCGACATCACGATCAAGGGTCCGTGGCTTCATACCATCATGTTCGAAGTGCCGATTCTCGCGATCGTGTCCGAGATCTACCATCGCAACACCGTCGCGGCGCCGAACTTGACCGAAGGGCGCGGGCGTCTCGCGGCCAAAATCGATTTGATCAAAGGCGTGTCGGACCCCGCGTTCCGCATCGCCGATTATGGAACGCGGCGCCGCTTCTCGCGCGTTTGGCAAGACGAAATCGTCGGGACGCTCAAGACGAAGATCGGCGAGAAGTTCGTCGGCACGAGCAATGTGATGTTGGCGCTCGAGCGCGGGCTCACGCCGCTTGGAACGATGGCGCACGAGTACCTGCAGGCGTGCCAGGCGGTCGGCCCGCGGCTCCGCGATTCGCAGGTGTTCGCGTTCAACACGTGGGCGCGCGAGTATCGCGGCGACTTGGGAATCGCGTTGTCGGACGTCTGCGGCATGGACGCGTTCCTGCGCGATTTCGATCTCTTCTTCTGCAAGCTGTTCGACGGCGTGCGCCATGATTCCGGCGATCCGTTCGAGTGGGGCGAGAAGCTGATCCTGCATTACCAGAAGATGCGGATCGATCCGCGCAGCAAGGCGCTGGTGTTCTCCGACAGCTTGAGCGTGCCGCTCGCGATTCGCCTATTCGAGTATTTCCGCGGCCGCAGCCAGACGGCTTTCGGCATCGGGACGAATCTCACGAACGACCTCGGTTACGAAGCGCTGCAGATCGTGATCAAGATGACGCGCTGCAACGGCCAGCCGGTGGCGAAGATCAGCGACGAGCCGTCTAAGGCGATGGACTACGATCCATCGTATGTCGCCTATCTGCGCCAGGTGTTTCAGGTGCCGGAGCCGAGGAACGAGGAACGCGAGCCGGCGTAGCAACGATTGTCCGGATGGCCGAATCGTTCAACGGCGGAATGAGCCGCTGCGCTCCGGGCTTCGGGGTGGCGCAACCCGTGTCGGCGAGCGGGTACCCGGTTCGACCAATCGGCCTCGCCCCAACGACGCCGGATGGCCTCATCACCCGCTATTCGCCGACGCGCCACAGGCGCTCTTCGCGCAGCGGCTCATCCCGCTTCGGACGTCGTGGATGATGCGATGCATCGTGCTGCGACGAAGAGTCACTCGACGCGCGCATCTGCACGATGTGTCAAAGCGGCGGGCAGAGCGCGGCGAAGCGCGAGTAAGCCGCGTCCGCCGTCGCGGGCGGTGCGACTGTCGGGCGTCGTTGGGTCGACGCTGACGAGTCGCACCGGGCTATCCGCAGGTGGACACGATTTGCGGATTCCGAGCGCAATCGACGCGCTCTGTCCGCTGCCTGCGAAGGGGTAACGCGAACGTCTACTTCGCCGCTGCCTCGCCGCTGAACCGCATCGCCCAGTCGAGCGACCCGAAACGATATGGGCGCGCCGCGGAGAACGATGCCGGCTTTACGGCGCTAGCGCGCGAAATACTGTCCGTTGACGAGTATTCCGCCTTGCCCCGCGGGATCGATACCGACCTGGCCGCTGGGAAGATTCGCCGAGTCGCCGTTGTACGTCCCGCGTTCGGCCCCACCGCCGCGATCGCGAAGCGTCACCGCGCCGTCAGGATTGATCCTGATCGTCTGCGGTCGGCCTTCGGCATTCGTGCCGTGAAAAGTCCCGACCGCCCAGCGGGGAACGCCAGCGCCGTAGCCGGACGAACGAGGCGGTGGGCCTTCACGCCATCGGCCACCGCCGACCTCGAACTCCGCGGCGCATCCTTTGTTCACCCAGACACCGCGCCCATCGACACCCCAGGTCTGGCCTTCGATGCACGGCGCCTGCGACTGTTGGCTGAGAAGGCGCGCGTGTCCCCCGGTGTTCGCGTCGCAATGTTGATAGCGATATTCGCGGCTTTCGCACGAAAGCGTGTCAGCGTTCGCCTGCGCAGACAGCGCTGCGAACAGCGCAACGCCGAGCGTCAACGGAATCAAATGATGCTTCATTTCATCTCTCCTTGTCGCTTGATCTCACTCCGATACGCTCCGAGCACGTCGTTGCCGAAGCATGCGAAGACGACGCGCTCGAAATCGCTCTTTGTGCGCGTGAACTCCGACACTTCGCGCACGGCGATCGGGACGGCCTCCGACAACGGATAACCGTAGACGCCGCAGCTGATGGCCGGAAACGCAATCGATTTCAGATGATGGCCGTGCGCGAGCGCGAGTGCATTGCGATAACAGTTCGCGAGCAACTCCGATTCGCCGGCATTGCCACCTTTCCAAACCGGGCCCACCGTGTGAATCACGTGTCGGGCGGGCAGGTGATAACCGCGCGTGATCTTCGCCTCGCCCGTCGGGCAACCGCCAAGCGTCCGGCACTCGGCAAGGAGTTCCGGACCGGCGCCGCGATGAATCGCACCGTCGACACCGCCGCCGCCCAGCAACGAGGCGTTGGCTGCATTGACGATCGCGTCGACATCGAGCTTCGTGATGTCGGTTTCGACCGCGACGATTTCAGTGCGGTGCGCCATGGCAAATCAATCTGCACCGGCTGTTGCGTCTTTACAAGCGGCGAGCCAGGAATGTCGGCGTCGGCTGGAGACCTACGTGAGAGGCCGGTGTAAAGTAACCCGATGGCTACACCCGTCACCGGCGCCACGTTGCCGACTTCGGCGCCGTCGGCACGCACCGCTGCCCCGGATCGACAGCTTCGTCTCGACGATGTCCTGAAGCTGATGGTGGCGGATGGCCTCGTCACACGCGCCGACGCCGACGCGCTGGCGCGCTCGCGCACGATGCGCTTCGATCATCCGCTCGACGCGATCGCCGATCAGAAATGGAAATCCGGTCAGCCGCCGCACAAGCTGATGACGCTCGAGTGGCTGGTCGAGTGGCTCGCGGCCAAGCTCGGCGTGCCCTATTTGCACATCGATCCGTTGAAGATCGATCTCGGCGCCGTCACGGCGACGATGACCAATGCGTACGCGGAGCGGTATCGGATCTTGCCGGTGGCGGTCGACCGCTTCACGCTCACCGTTGCAACCGGCGAGCCGTTCGTGCGGAGCTTCGCTGAAGAGCTCGAAAAAATTCTGAAGCTGGACGTCAAGTTCGTTTTCGCGAATCCCCAGGACGTCAAGCGCTATCTCGGCGAGTTTTACAACCTGGCGCGCTCGATGAAACGCGCGCAGGACGAGACGAAGGTCGACTTCGCATACGCGCGGAACTTCGAGCAATTGGTCGAGCTCGGCAAGCACGGACATCTGGACGCGAACGATCAGCACATCGTTCACATCGTCGATTGGCTGTGGCAATACGCGTTCGAGCAACGCGCCTCCGACATTCATGTCGAGCCGCGCCGCGATGCCGGACTCGTGCGTTTTAGAATCGATGGCGTGCTGCACCAGGTCTATGCGATCCCGCAAGCGGTGCTGACGGCGGTCACGTCGCGGATCAAGCTGCTCGCACGGATGGAGATCGTCGAGAAGCGGCGGCCCCAGGACGGGCGTATCAAGACGGTAACGCCCGAAGGCGAAGAGGTGGAGTTGCGCATCTCGACAATGCCCACTGCCTTCGGCGAGAAAATCGTCATGCGCATCTTCAGTCCCGATGTGCTGGTCCGCGACTTCATCGATCTGGGCTTTACGAGCGACGATCGTGCGCGTTGGGAACGGATGACGCGCGAGCCGAACGGCATCATTCTCGTCACCGGTCCGACCGGCTCCGGCAAGACGACGACGCTTTACTCGACGCTCAAGGGATTGGCGACCCCCGAGGTCAATGTCTGCACGATCGAGGATCCGATCGAAATGATCGAGCCGACATTCAACCAGATGCAGGTTCAGGCGATCATCAACGTCGATTTCGCGAGCGGGGTGCGCACGCTGCTCCGCCAGGATCCGGACATCATCATGGTCGGCGAAGTTCGCGATCGCGATACCGCTGATATGGCCGTGCAGGCGGCGCTGACCGGCCATCTCGTGCTCTCGACGCTGCACACCAACGATGCGCCCACTGCCGTAACCCGGATGCTCGACCTGGGCGTCCCGTCGTATTTGATCAATTCGACGCTGCTCGGCGTCATGGCACAGCGCCTCGTGCGCACGCTTTGTCCGCATTGCAAACAGCCCGGCGAGCCGCCGGACGACGAAACGTGGAACGCGATCACCTCGCCGTGGCGCGGCGAAAGGCCGGCCCAGGTGATGCGCCCCGTCGGCTGCCTCGAGTGTCGAATGACCGGCTATTTCGGGCGGATCGGAATCTACGAAGTCATGCTGGTCACGCCGACGTTGCGTCGTCTCGTGACGCACGAAGCGGATGATCGCGCGGTTCGCGATCAGGCGTTCAAGGATGGCATGAAACCCCTCCGCGTGTCGGGCGCGATGAAGATCGCCGCCGGGATCACCACTGCGGACGAGGTCGTGAAAGTCGCACCATTGGCGTGAGGCAGCTTTTGCCGACGGTGCCGAAAGGCGGCGTGCAGACCGCCGAAGTGCTGCCGCGCGTACGGCGCGCGCTCGAAGTGTTGCTGGTCGCGGTCGTCTATTTTCTGGCGGCCAAGCTTTCACTATTGCTCGCCATCCCGCCCGGTTACGCAACGCCGGTATGGCCGCCTTCCGGTATTGCGCTCGCGGCGGCTCTGCTTTTCGGAACGCGCATTTGGCCCGGAATCTGGGTGGGCGCCGTTCTGATCAACGCGACGATCGAGGGCTCGCCGCTATTGGCCGGCGCCATCGCGACGGGCAACACGTTGGAAGCGGTGGCGGCCGCGACACTGGTCCGGCCGTACCTGGGGCGCTATTGGCGATTTCAACGCGGCGAAGATGTCGTTCGCTTCGTCGTCTCCTGCGCGCTTTGTGCCGGCATTGCTGCATCGGTCGGCATCGCGGCGCTCGCATCGGCCAACGCTCTCGACTGGCGGGCGATGGTCGCCAACGCATGGACGTGGTGGCAAGGCGATGCCTCGGGCATGATCATCGTGACGCCGCTGTTGCTGAGCTGGAGCACGCCACTCGTTTCGCGCTGGCCGACGGGCAAGATCATCGAGGGTCTCTTGCTCGTGCTGCTGCTCGCGATGACAACGTTGCTGATCTTTGGCGAGCTCACGTCGACCGCGGCATCGGTGACGCTCGCGTTCCTCGCGCTGCCATTCGTCATTTGGGCGGCGATCCGGTTTTCCCAACGCGAGGTGACGACGGCCGTGGCGATGGTCTGCGCAATCGCCGTTTGGTATGCGGTGAAAGGGCATCACCCGTTCGGGCTCGAATCGCCGAACGCGTCGCTGCTGTTCTTGCTCGCCTATACGAGCACCTTGGTGATGACGGGCCTTGTGCTGAGCGCGATCATCGGCGAGCGCGAGCAGGCGGTCGCGCAATTGGAAGCCGCCAATGAAAAGCTGGCGCAGCGCGTCGACGATCGCACGCTCGAGCTCGAAACCGTCAACCGCGCGCTGCGCGACGAGCTTGCCGAGGGTGTTGCGCGCGAGGAGATCCTGCGCCAGAGCGAAGAGCGCTTCCGGCTGTTGGTCGACGGCGTCAAGGACTATGCGATCTTCCGGCTCGATCACGCGGGAAACGTCGCGAGTTGGAATACGGGCGCCGAAAGCATTTACGGATATTCGGCATCGGAAATCGTGGGCCTGCATTTCTCGCAATTTTTTACCGAAGACGACCTCGCCCGGGCATGGCCCGCCCACGAGCTCGCCGCCGCGCGCACCGAGGGCCGTTACGAGGAGGAGGGCTGGCGGCTGCGCAGGAACGGCAGCACGTTCCGGGCGAACGTCACCATCGCTTCGCTCTACGACAGCGAGCGTAACTTGCGCGGATTTGCCAAGGTCACGCGCGATTTGACTGTTCCGCGACGCGTCGAGGCGTTGCAGGAAAACGAGCGGCAGATGAACGAATTCCTGGCGATGCTCTCGCACGAGCTTCGCAATCCCCTCGCGTCGATCGTGAATGCTTTGGACTTGATGCGCCACAAGCCCAACAGTGAACGTCCCGAGGCACGCAGCATTGTCGAACGGCAGGTCGCGCATCTCGCCCACATTGTCGACGATCTGCTCGACGTGAGTCGCATCACGCGCGGCAAGATCGAGCTCCGCAAGGAAATTCTCTCGGTCAACGAAGTGGTGATGCATGCGCTCGATTCATGTCGATCGCTATTGACCGACCGGCGCCATACCGTCGAAGTGAGCCCATCGGAAGACGAATTGTGGATCGATGCCGATCCGACGCGACTGTCGCAAGTCGTTATCAACTTGATCCACAATGCGGCGAAATACACGCCCGCGGGGGGGCGAATCGTCATCGCGGTAAAGCGCGAGCACGATGCTGTCGCGATACGCATCCGCGACACCGGCATCGGCATCGATGCCGCGTTGCTTCCGAAGGTGTTCGATCTCTTCGTCCAAGGCGATCATTCGCTCGACCGTACGGCCGGGGGCCTCGGCATCGGCCTTACCATCGTCAAGCGGATGATCGAAATGCATGACGGATCGGTGACGGTGACGAGCGCGGGTCCGGGTCAGGGAAGCGAGTTCACGGTTCGTCTTCCGGTCGTTTCGGCGGATGGCGTCGAACGTGGCCCCGCATCGAAACAGGGGCGGGGCAATTTGATCGCCGGCCGCCGCTTGCTCATCGTCGACGACAATCGGGATTTCGTGGCATCGCTCGCTGCGCTGCTCGAGGAGTTCGGCCATGACGTGCGGGTCGCCGCCGACGGCGAGTCGGGTATCGCGCTCGCGACAGAGCAGATTCCCGATGCCGTGTTGCTGGACATCGGTCTGCCCGGAATAAACGGCTATGAAGTCGCCCGGCTTCTCCGCGGCTCGCCGGCGCTGGCGAGCGTGACGCTCGTCGGACTATCCGGTTACAGTCAGGAAGAAGACCGTCGGCGCGCCCGCGAGGCCGGTTTCGATCATTATCTGGTCAAGCCGATCGATGCGGCGGAGCTGATCAATATCATCGATTCGCTCCCCGTAAGCGCCTGAGAACGTCAGCTTGCGCAAACCGCGCGCAAGGCCCAATGCCGGGGACGTGAGCGACTTCTTCAATATCCCGACCCATCGCGTCGTGGAACCCCGAACGCGCGCGCAACTGTAGCGTCATTCATTCGCGGGACGATCCGGCGGCGCACCGCGGTCGCACTTCTTGCACGACAGCACGCTTCCGAGAAACTTCGCACGACCTTCCGGACTTTCCACCCAGCCACGATGCGTCCACGGAGGATCGTGACGCACATGCTGGTTGTGGCCGCAGGCGAGCTCGGCCACCCAGTGGTGTTCGGCGTCTCGATGAAATCCGACGATCGGCTGATCCATCGAGAAGCGCCGCTATGCCGGTCATGCGAAGAAGTCGACGGCCCCCGTTTCAAGGTTGTACATCGCTCCGGCGATCTTGATCGCGCCGGAAGTCTCGAGGTCCGCCAACACCGTGCTGCGACGATGAATTTCCGTCATCGTCAACTCGACGTTCTTCCGCGCCACGGCGTCGACAAAGCCATAGTTCGTCGCGGAGCGCTCGCCTTGATACTGCGTCGCTTCAACGGCCGGACGAATCTTCGCCAGCAATCCGGTGAGATTGCCCAGTTGTACATTGTCGATCGCGCCCTTGATGGCGCCGCACGCCGTGTGTCCCATCACCAGCACAACCTTCGCGCCGGCGACTTTGCACGCGAATTCCATGCTGCCGAGAATGTCGTCGTTCGCGACGTTGCCGGCGACGCGTGCGTTGAACGTGTCGCCGATGCCCAAATCCATGATCGTCTCGGCAGGAGCGCGGGAGTCAATACAACTCAGAATCACCGCCGCCGGATATTGACCCTTTGCGCTTACCTTCTGTTGGGCGAGATAGTTGTGGGGCGATTCTTTTCCGCGGCGAAAGCGCTGATTGCCCTTCTTCATGGCCGCGATGATGGCGTCCGGCGTGAGCTTTTCGCGCTGCTCCTTGGAAAGCGCGGCTGCGTAGGTCAGGTTCCAGCCCGGCGCCACGCCGAGCGCCGTTGTCGCGGCCGCGATACCCGTGATCTTGATAAAGCGGCGACGGTTCAGGTGATCGTGAAGAAGCGTTGAAGACAAATTGTCAGCCATCTTTTCCTCTTTGGTCGGCATCTGCAAAGATTTGGGGCCCTAAGTCTAGCCAAACGACCTTCGGAAGCCAATCGTTTTCGCGCGACGGAGTTGGAGTAGATTCGCCAGGCGCAACACGACATCACGCGAGATGAGCCGCGCCTCCGTCATCATTGCCGTATTCGCCTTGTTGGCTTCCGGTTGTGCGGGTCTGCCGTCGCTGGAAAACCGGACGACGACGACGGCGTTCGTCGATACCGCTGCGACCCTACTGGGCCGCGCAGTCGCGGCGGACGAAGTTGCGAACCGGGGCAAAACCGGAATCCACTCGCTGCCCGATCCGCACGAGGCGTTCGCGGCCCGCCTTCTGCTGGCGGGCGCCGCAGAAAAGTCGATCGACGCGCAATACTTCGTCTGGCATGACGATCAGGTTGGATATCTCTTGTTCCACGCGCTTTGGGAAGCGGCCGAGCGCGGGGTACGCGTCCGCGCGCTTCTCGACGATTTCTACACAGGCGGTCTCGATCCCACGATCGCCGCGCTCGATGCGCATCCGAATATCGAGGTGCGCCTGTACAACCCGCTTACGGAACGAAACATCCGCACGCTGAATCTCATGACCGACTTCGCGCGCGTGAACCGGCGGATGCACAACAAATCGTTCACCGTCGACAATCAAGTCAGCATCGTCGGCGGACGTAATATCGGCAACGAGTACTTCGCTGCGGGTAGCGGTGTGGCATTCGCCGATCTCGATGTGATAGCCGTCGGCTCGGCGGTGCGCGACGTGTCGAAGGAGTTCGACCTCTACTGGAACAGTCCATCCGCCTATCCTGCCGCGGCCCTCATCGGTGCGGCCAACGCGGACGACGCCCAAAAGTTGCAGGCGGTATTCGCTTCGACCCGCGCCAATCCGAAATCGGTCGCTTATCTCGAGACAGTGCGTGCCTCTCACATCGTGAGCGACATGCTCGAGCACCGGCTCGGCTTCGAATGGGTGAACGCTCGGCTCGTCTACGACGACCCTGCGAAAACGCTCGACTCGAAAGCTGGCGCCGATGTGTTGCTATTTCCGGAGCTGGTGAGTGCGATCGGACCGGCGGAGAGCTCGTTCGATCTCGTCTCGCCTTATTTTGTGCCGGGTGAAGGCGGGACCACAGCGTTGGCGGCGCTCGCCGGACGAGGCGTCAAGGTACGCATTCTCACCAACTCGCTCGCGGCCACTGACGTGAAAGCGGTGCATGCGGGCTACGCCAACCGTCGCGTAGAACTGCTGCGCGCCGGGATCATTCTCTACGAGCTGAAACCGACGGCTCCCGAGGAACCGAGCGAGCACAATCAGCCGTGGTTCGGTTTGGCTTCCGAATCGGCGCTGCACGCGAAGACATTCGCGGTGGACCGCAACCGGGGATTCGTCGGCTCATTCAACTTCGATCCACGCTCGCACCTGCTCAACACCGAGATGGGGCTCGTCATCAACAGTCCGACGCTCGCGCAGCGGCTCGGGCAAACCTTCGATACCGCCGTACCGTTGCTTGCCTACGAGGTTCGACTCGCCCCGGATGGCCAGAGTCTGCAATGGATCGAACGAACCGCGTCGGGCGAGACCCGTTACTACGAGACAGAGCCCGGAGCGAGTTGGCTCTTGCGCCGGGGCATCGATATGCTGCGAGTTCTTCCCATTGAATGGTTGCTTTGACCAGTTAGCGCAGCGCCGGCATGATGAACACAAACCCGCTGATAACGATCGCATTGGCAATGTCGATGAGGAAAGCGCCGACGACAGGAACGAGAATGAAAGCCTGCGGTGCCGCACCATAGCGCGCGCAGATTGCCTGCAGGTTCGCAATTGCGGTCGGCGTTGCCCCAAGCCCGAATCCGCACTGACCGGCGACGAGCGCCGCCGCTTCGTAATTTGCGCCCATCACGCGAAAGGTGACGAGCGACGTAAAGATCGCAACGCCCAATGCCTGAAGCGCGAGAATCAGGAACATCGGGACGGCCACCGACGCGAGCTCCCAGAGGCGCAGGCTCATGAGGGCAGTCGCGAGAAAGAGCGACAGCGCCACGGTCCCCGCAAACGACAGCGCCCACCCGTCGATTTCATGCACTTTTGCGAACGCGAGCGCGTTGCGCAGGACCGCGCCGACGAACAGCGTCCAAACGAACGCCGGCAGCGTGAAGACCGGATTTTCGGTGGCTTGCGCAAGTGCGCCGCCAGCCGCGATGCTCGCAGCGATCAAGCCGATCGTGATGGTCAGCCGCTCGGCCGAGAACGACCCCACGGATTCCGCGGCGTCATGTGCGAGGGCTTCGGATGCAGGTTCCCCGAGTGGAGACCCGCTCGCTTGCAAGCGTCGAATGAGACGCATCGCGACCGGTCCGCCGATGATGCCGCCCATGATGAGGCCGAACGTTGCCGCTGCGAGCCCCACGACCGGCGCCTCCGTCAAGCCAAAGACGTCCACGAATCGCTGGCCCCATGCCGCACCGGTCCCATGTCCGCCGGCCATCGTCACCGAGCCTGCAATCAAGCCAATCAGGGGATCGATACCCATTGCTTTCGCTGCGCCGACGCCGATGATGTTCTCCAGGATCAGCATGCCGACGACGCAGGCGACGAAAAGCACGAGCGCGCCGCCGCCTTTGGCGAGCATCCGGGCGTCGGCTCCCAAACCGATCGTCGCAAAGAATGCCAACATGAGGCTCGGCTGCAGCGATGTATCGAATGAAAACCGTAGACCTATCGCGTGAAGGCCGGCCGCCAAAAGTGCAGCCAGCAATCCGCCGACGACTGGCTCAGGAATCGCGTAACGCCGTAGAAACTCGATCCGCTCGATCAGGCGACGTCCGGTAATGAGCACGAGCGCTGCGATCGCGAGCGTCGAGGGCACGCCAAGGGTCGACTCCATACTCACCCCCTTCCACACCTGAGCGGTATCGTGCGGAGTGGATTCGCATTGCGGGGCGTCGCAACGCGAACATTCAAAAGTTACCGCCAAGCTTACCGTCAATCGTCGCGGCGTGATTCCCAACTACAGTATGACGTTGCGCCGCAGCCAATCCGACTATAGAAAATCCAATAGGCCCGCGTCCAATGGAGTGATCACTAGCACGGGTTTAGCCTCTACCGTCCTGACATTGAGCGACTTAGAGACCCGAGAAGGCGCTTTCAGACCAGAACCGATCCTTTAAGCAGCGCGTGAAAATGTCCCGACACCAGACATTCGAGCGCACGTGAGACTGGCCTGCGACAACATCAGGCGTTTGCATTGTCGACAGCGAAGGTTTATTGATAGTCTGCCGCGACCGGGCAGCGATGATCGTGTCCGGCTACTGCATCACTTCGTCCGCGAGCAGGAGCAGCGATTGCGGGATGGTGAGGCCTGCCAGCCAGGCCAGCGTGGACCCACTGAACGGGCACTATGGAGCATGGAGCCGTGCAGGCTACAGTGTCACCGTGTGTGGGATCGCTGGCGGGCCCGGATACGTGACCTACGACGAGTCCGGCATCCTGACCAATGTTGGAGATCCACAATGCGGATTCGTCTACTACAATTTCGCCGCCGAGACGCAGGGTCCCCTCGGTGGCACCTGGTGGAGGGAGCTAGATAAGTTCGGCAGCAGGGTGTGGAGGCTGGAAGGGCAGGGCGCGGACGTGTCCGACGTCATCGACGTCGGCATCAATGTGATTCCGGGCCTGCCGTACCTGGTAATGGTTTCCACCCTTGCCGACACTTCCTTTAACGGCGGTGACGATCGCGGCGCGGCGTATGCCGCGGTGGATCCCATTCTCGAGCCGGATCCCGTCAACCCGGATGTCACGATCGAGTTCCCGAACCTTGCCGTTGATTCGAACCCGCAGCCGCTCATGGGCGATCTCACGCCTGAGGCGCTCGCGGCCATGGGCCTTAACCCGCAACCGCTCGTCGACCTTGGCTTCTTCGATCCACCGTCGGGCGGCCCGCCTCCTCCTCCTCCGCCTCCCCCACCTCCTCCGAGCGATGGTGGTGGCGATGGCGGTTCGACACCGCCACCACCTCCTGCACCCAAGTACTGGTGCTCGCCGGGCTTCTGGCTCAACAACGCGGTGAATTACGGTACCAGCGCCTGGCCCATGTCCGAGCGCACGTACTACGACTACAACTCGACGGCAGGTCAACCGGCAAGTTGCCCGAAAGCAACTGGTAACCCGACGTTGCTTCAAGTCCTGCAGAATCCGAAGCTCTATTTCGGTACACAGCAGAAAGGGGCGGGTTTCAACTGCGTCGGTGACTACCTCAGCGGAAAGTCAGGACTCGCAGGCACCATGGCCGATAACAACGGCGTCTGCTCGATCAACCAGTTCGGGCGGCGGACCCCGTAGCCCGCGATCGCGGACTCACGCCGAAGGTAACAGCGACGGGCGCCTTTCTTCGAAAGGGGCCCGTTTTGCTTGTATGCTCGGACGCTGACCGCAACGAGACGAATTGGATGGAGTCTGCTTCTGACCAAGGCTGTGCAAAAAAACGCAGCGCTATTTCGTTTTCGAGGTTATCCGATCTTTCCGCGCAAGAAAATAATTGAACACAGTGCGTTCATCGGCGTTGTGAAAATAGCAGCTGAAGGACTGCAAAGGGGTCGAGGCCGCGTGAAAACTCATTGCCCATTTCGCTCGAAATATCGGCCGCGCTGAACGCGACGCGAGGCTTGGAACAAGCAAGCTGCTCGGCCAGAAGGCACCCTTCAAGCTCAAAGAGATCTGGGCAATTCGGATTCGCTTGCAGACGCAACAACAGTTGCGCGAACTCGCGCCCTTCGATGTTGGGCATCGACAGCAAACTGCGCGCCTGCGATCTGTTACAGCTGGGTGTGCGTGACGTGTGCCACGCGGATCGAGTGGCTGCGCGGGCGATTGTGCTCCAGCAGAAAACGCAACATCCAGTGCAGTTCGAAATCACTTCCAAACCTGGGAGACATAAAAAGCATGAATCAAACATGCTGGGTGACAAGCGCGGAATGCGGCGTCTGGCGGCCGCGCGTGCGCGCCCCCGCTGGTGGAGGCTGCGCCGCTGCCGTAGAGTAAGCGTCTGCGGCAAGGATGCCGTCCGAGCGAGGCGCGTGGGATCACCGTCGAGCGTCACCACCTTCCTGTTCACCGACATCGAGCAGAGCTCGCGGTTGTGGGAGCAGCATCCGGAGCGGATGGGTCCCAGCCTCGCGCGGCACGACACGCTCGCCAGGTCGAGCGTTGAGGCGAATAACGGCCAGATCGTGAAGATGACCGGCGACGGCATGCATGCAATCTTCGACGATCCGCGCGACGCGATCCTGGCTTGCGTGCAATTCCAGCAGGCCATCGAAGCGCCGATGCCGGATGGCGGGATTCAGCTGCTCGTCCGTTGCGGATTGAATGCCGGGATCGTCGAGCGCCGCAGCGGCGACTTCTTCGGCAACGCCGTCAACCGTGCCGCGCGGATCATGTCGGCCGCGCACGGAGGACAGGTGCTCGTCTCTCAGACCGTGGCTGACCTCGTGACGAACCGTCTCCCGGCGGACGTGAGCCTGCGAGACCTTGGCAGCGTGCGGCTGCGCGACCTCGCGACGCCCGAGCGCGTCTTCCAAGTGACCCACCCGCGACTGCGCCCGGAGTTTCCGCCGCTGCGCTCGCTCGAATCGCTGCCCAACAACCTGCCGCAGCCGATGACGTCGTTCGTCGGGCGCGAGCGCGAGCTTGCCGACGCGCGGCAATTTCTCGCACAGGGACGGCTGCTGACGCTGCATGGGCCAGGCGGCATCGGCAAGACGCGGCTCTCGTTGCAGATCGCGTCGGACGCGCTGCCGGACTTTCCGGAGGGCGCGTGGTTCGTCGAGCTGGCGGCGATCGACGACCCGCGGCGCGTACCGCAGGCGGTCGCCTCGACGCTCGGTATCAAGGAAGAGGCCGGTCGGCCGCTGACCGACGCGCTCGTGCGCTCGCTGCGCGATCGCCGCCTGCTGGTCGTGCTCGACAACAGCGAGCACCTCATCCAGGCGTGTGCGGAGCTTGCCGTCGAGCTGCTGCGCGGCTGCCCGCATGTCAAGATACTCGCGACGAGCCGCGAGCCGCTCAACGTCGCCGGCGAAACCACGTATCCGGTGCCCGCGCTCGCGCTCCCGAAGCCCGGCGATGTGCCGGCGGCGGGCGCTGTCACGCGCTATGAAGGCCTTCGTCTGTTCGTCGAGCGCGCGACGACCGTCGCGCCCGCGTTCGCAGTGACCGCGCAGAATGCCCCAGTCGTCGTGGAGATCTGCCGCCGCCTGGACGGCATCCCGCTCGCGATCGAGCTCGCCGCGGCGCGCGTGCGCGCGATGTCGGTCGAGGACATTGCAGCGCGCCTGTCCGATCGCTTCCACCTGCTGTCGCGCGGCGAGCGCACGGCGGTGCCGCGCCAGCAGACGCTCCGTGCGCTCATCGATTGGAGCTACGACCTTCTCTCGAAACCCGAGCGCACGCTATTGCGCCGGTTCGCCGTGTTTGCCGGCGGCTGGACGCTGGCATCCGCGGAAAGCATCGCCGCCGGCGCCGACGTCGCACAATCCGAGGTCCTCGATCTGCAGTCGCAACTCGTCGACAAGTCGCTGGTCGCGATGGACGCCGAAGGCGGACGTTACCGGCTGCTAGACACGGTTCGAGACTACGCTCGCGAGCGCCTCGACAGCTCGAGCGAGGGGCCCGCGCTGCGCAGGCGCCATCTCGATCATTTCGTTGCGTTCGCCGAGGCGGCGTGCACGCACCTTTCGGGGCTTGAGGAGGCAATCTGGCTCGCGCGTCTCGACGCCGAGCACGAGAACCTCCTGACGGCGCACGCGTGGGGCGATCATTCCGGCGCGCCCGACACGGGACTGCGTTTGGCCTCCGCGCTCAAGCCCTATCTGTTCAATCGTGGCATGCTCGGACTTGCGTACCGGATCACGGCTGAATCGCTCGCGCGCATTCCGGGGCAGGATCAGTCGGCCGAGCGTTGTCGCAGCTTGTTCGATGCCGGGCAGATCTGCTACTTCATGGGCCGCTATGGTGACGCAGGGAGATACCTGCAGGAAAGCCTCGCCGTCGCGCGTGCGCTCGGCGATTCCCGGAGCATCGCGCGCACGCTGCAACCGCTTGGCCTTTCCTATGTGGGGCAGGGAAATCTCGCGGCAGCGCGCGTTCATCTCGAAGAAGCGCTGACGCTGGCGCGCTCGCAAGGCGACAAGCGCCAGGTGGCGGCTGCGCTCAACGCGCTCGGTCAACTGCGCCGCGTCGAAGGTGCGCTCCACGAGAGCGAGCCGATGTACGCACAGGCTCTTGCGCTTGCGCACGAGATCGGCGATCGCGAAACGACAGCCATTGGCTTGCTCAATCTCGCGATGGTGGACGTCGAACGCGGAACGACGGAAAGTGCGCGCCGCCGCCTTGTCGATGTGCTGCGCATCTCGGACGAGATCGGGTCGAAACCGGCCGGACAGAGTGTCGTCGAAGTGTGCGCCGGCATGGCCGCCTTGCAGGGCGATTGGCTGCGCGCCGCGCGCTTCTTCGGCGCCGCGGAGGAGCAGACGAGCTATACCGGCATCAGCCGCGATCCCGCCGACGACGCCTACCTAAGACCACTGATCGAGCGGGCTCGCAGGACCTCGGGTGACGATGCTTTCGCATCCGCCGAGCAGGCCGGTCGCGCCCTGACTTACGAGGACGTCATCGCCGAAGCGCGGGACTGGCTCACCGCGCAGACCTAATCGGCCGGTTCTCCTGCGGACCATCAGTTCATAACGGTCGGGTCCCAGTTCAGCTTTGTCGCCGAATCGGACTTCTTCCTCAGGTTGATCATGTATTTGTAGATCTGCCCGTCTTTCTTCTTGCTCGTCGCCGTCCATTGAGTAGAAGAGCTCGGATCCTCCTGAGGATTCCATTGCGAGTTGTTCTTGAAATCGATGCCCTTCTTGTCGAATTCCCACTCGCTGCCGGCGAGGAGCCAGCGCAAGGTGATCGGCGTGACTTCCTTCTCCAGATTTATCGGTTCTTCGCTTAGTCGCACCGTCCAGTTTTCGTCCTGCGACCAGCAGGTCCAGTGAGCAGGACAACCTTCGCCCTTCGGGACGACGTCGATCGTGACGGGCGGATGGATCGACATTGTGTCCACGCCAGGTGTCGCGCACCCGTGGACGAGCAGGGCCGCGCCCAGCACAGCGACTGCGCATGCCAACGTGCGACGTGAAATCGACTGCGGCGTTGAAGACGTCATGATCGTTACCTCCCCTTGGTTGACCATCAGTCGTTCATCACCCGGCGGAATGGACACGTCTTGCCTGGTCCGTTCGCCAGCGTGATCCTGTGATTGCGTTGTTGCAGCGAGCGTCAGTTCATGACCGTAGGGTCAAGGTCCTTGAGTGGGGGACCGCCTCCCACGGGGCGCACCCGAACCTTGTACTTGTAGACCGTGCCGGCCGCGGGCCGCTGGTAGCTGCACTTGACGACGAACTGCCCCGCCGGCGCACAAAAGCTCGGGTTCCCCTGGATCTCGATTCCATTGGAGTGAAACTCATAAGGGCCGTTCTGCTCAAGTCCAAAGTAGATGGCGACCCGATCGCCCGGCGGCGGGTAGATGGGCTCCTGGTCAACGAGGATCATTTGAGTGGCCGCCGTGACGAAGATGTTCGGCGCGGTCGGATTGGGCGCCGACACCAAAGCGGCCGTATAGCCCTGGGTGCGCGGCTCCGCTTCCGAGAACATCCGCCTGCCTCCGGTCGAGCAGGCAGTCAGAACGAGTGCCAATGCGATGGCGGTGCAAAGAATCCTTTTCATGTTCCCCCCTGTGCTAGTTGGTTGACGTTCAGCTGCCGGGCCGGGCCGGTGCGGGGCCGGCGAACACATCCTACGCGCAAGGAATGCGCATGGCGGGGACAGCCCAAGCGCGGCAGGACGCGCGAACGGCCAAGCAAACGCGCGGAGCATCAAACCGCCATCTGCCGCCCGCCGTCCGACTTGATCCGCGGCGAAATACATTGAACAAAACATGTCATCCGTTGATTTCGATGCCGCGTGTGAGGGGACACAGCTTATGCCGTTCCAGAAAGCGGTGCTGCGCTGCGATGTCCGCTTTTCTCAATCCAGAATGTCAGCAACGGGCCCGATTGCGGTAATTCGCCGCTGTGTTAGTTCAGCTAAGAGTCGACGATTACCCAGCGCGTCCACTGATAGCGTTGATGCTCCACGTGCACGATCGCATCGAGCGTTACGTCTTCATTCGTCGGGCAGATCCGAAACGATCGTCGTCTTCCCCGTATCGTTGTCAAAGACCTCGATCGTCGCATGAATCGCGTCACATTCGCTTCGTCCCGCTGCCTTGAGTTCGAATTTCCTCACGTGGGCCTGCACATGGAACCGCTCGCCTGTCCGCAAATTCGGATGATCGATTACCGTCGACGCCACTTGTCCAGGCCGCAAGGCGAAGCCGGTCGCATCGACGTCGTTGATTACATTTCCGGCACGGTCGGCAAACTCGACGGCAATGTGACATGTGGATCTAGTCGAGCCGTTACCCTCATTGACCACATTCACCTGCGCCGTCTGGCCGGCGGTTATAGCCACCATATGGAATCGACCGTTTTCACATGCCATCGACGGATTTGCCAAGAGAGCAAGCAGAACGGCTGAAAAGATAACGCGTTTTTTCATGGCGCCTCCCCCGGTTATGCAACCCGACGCTGCGCAGAAAGCTGACTAATGAGGATTTCGATCGCCTCTCGCGCTGGATTTCGGGTCACGACATCAGGGTCGTCCGATGCTCTCGGCCCCACAACGTAAAAATGCCCACGTCGCCGTATGAATAATCCACTCTTTGCGCGGTTCTTGTCGTATTGCGAGCCGGATGGCGCGCATCGATCTTCGCACTTGTCCCTTCGGTGCTCACGACAAGGGAAACGACGACACGCAATGCTTCGTTGTGAGTTGTTCAGAATGCGGGGCAATAGGTCCGCACGCTACGAGCGATGATCCGGAGATCGAGCCACAATGCCACACCATTGCCAGACTGCTATTTCCGTCATATGCCGCCAATAAGACCAGTCGGCGCGGAAACCGGCTTCATTGAGGATTGTTGACGCGACAGCGCGGAATCCCTATCCGGTCATCTTGCCCTTGTAACCGAGGCGTTTCATGCCCGCGGCGGGACGATCCATGTCGGGCCGTCTAAGTCTTTTTCGTCCCAAGTCGCGCCGATTAACTCGCCCGTACGAACGAACGTCAACGCCATCAGCCGGAGAGCGTATGCGGTTAGTTTCTCGCCTAGCTCGCCATATCCGTCGATGGCGTGCAACAGCGCCGCAGTTCGTCAGGTGTTACCGCCGCTTGAAGATTGGCGTCGCACCGATCTCCGGAAACAGGTTGGAGTCCGAGTGGCGCAGCACCCCGGATGCGTGCGTGGCAACGTTCTGGCCTTCGGCTTGGCGGACGGAGTGGGATTCGAACCCACGAAGGACTTGCGCCCTTGCCGGATTTCAAGTCCGGTGCATTCAACCGCTCTGCCACCCGTCCGGGCGAATCGGCTCTTCGAAAAGCAAAATACCCGAAATAGCGTCGATTTTGCCGGCGCGTTCTTGAATTGGCCGAGCGCCGCCGGCATGTTAGCACCGCGTCACGGCAGATTCGCTCTACGGCAGGGTTTGCGATAATCGCTTGAAACCCGGAGCGTTTCTGCTAGTCTAACGGACCCAAGCCGGTCGCCGGCTCGGACGAAAGGAGCGGAGCCATCATGGATCCCAAGCTTCAACCCGTGTTCACGCACGAGCAGGCCTCACTGCCGCGGACCGGCGAGATTGTCGTCCAGGACCAGAATCGCGTCCTGCGCAACACCTATTGGCTGCTCGCGCTGTCGATGCTGCCGACTATCGTCGGCGCCTGGGCGGGCATGCAGTTCAACTTCATTCGGCTGTTCGCCGCGGCACCGATCATGACGCCGCTGTTTATGTTCGCGTTGATGATCGGCGGCCTGTTCGTCGTCACGCGTCTGCGCAACAGCGTCTGGGGCATTCCGGCGCTGTTCGGCTTTACGTTCATCGCAGGAGCGATGTTGACGCCGATCCTGACGGTCGCCGCGCAGTTCAAGAACGGCGGCCAGCTGGTCGCGCTCGCCGGCGGCATGACCGCGGCAATCTTTTTCGCAATGGCGGGAATCGCGACCGTCACGAAGCGGGACTTTTCCTTCATGGGCAAGTTCATCTTCGTCGGCCTGATCCTGCTGATCGTGGCGTCGCTCGCGAACCTCTTTTTCGCGGTGCCCGCTGTCTCGCTTACGATCTCAGCGATCGCCGTCTTCATCTTCTCGCTCTACATCTTGTACGACGTCAGCAGCATCGTGCACGGCGGCGAAACCAGCTACATCAGCGCCACGCTGCGCCTGTTCCTCGATGTCTACAACATCTTCATCAGCTTGCTGAATCTCTTGATGGCATTTTCGGGGCAGCGCGACTGACGTTACCGCGGCACGCATTGAAACGGGGCGGAAACGCCCCGTTTTTTTTGGCGCCTAGGGTTCAAACACCGCGATTGACTCGACATGCGCGGTGTGCGGAAACATGTTGACCACGCCCGCGGCGGCCAGACGATAACCGCGGTCGCCGACGAGCACCGCGGCGTCGCGCGCCAGCGTCGCCGGATTGCAGGACACGTAGACGATCCGTTTCAGAGCCGCTTCGTCGTCGCGGCGCGGCAATGCCTTGGCTACCTCGACCGCGCCTTCGCGCGGTGGGTCGATCAACGCGCGATCGAGCGGTCCGAGCGCCGCGATCGTTTCCGGCGTCGCGGTGAACAGATTCCCGACGACGAACGACGCGCGATCGCCGAGCCCATTTCGGAGCGCATTTTCGTTTGCGTGCTTGACCAGCACCGCGTTGCCTTCGACGCCGATGACGTGCGCGCCGCGCCGCGCGATCGGCAGCGAAAAATTGCCGAGACCGCAAAAGAAATCGACGATTCGCTCGCCGTCTTCCGGCGCGAGCAACAGGATCGCGCGCCGTACCAGCACGCGGTTGACGGCTGCGTTCACCTGCGTGAAGTCGGTCGGGCCGAACGGAATCGCGATGTCGAACTCCGGCAGCGTGTAAGCGAGCGTCGCATGGCGCGGATGAAATGGCGTCACGGTGCCGGGACCGCCCGGCTGTAACCAAAACTCGACGCCGTGCATGTCGGCGAACGCAACGAGCTTTGCTTCGTCGGTGGCCGACGGCAAATCGAGGACGCGAAGGACCAACGCGTAAACGGTGGCCGCGGCGGCACCTTCGACCGCGGGCAGCCGTTCGCCGACGGCGAGCTCGATCTGCGGAATTCGATCGCGGATCGTCAACGAGGCGATCAGCGCCCGCATGGCCGGCAGCAAGTCGGAGATGCGCTTCGGCAAGACATGGCATTCGCGCATGTCGGCGACGTAGCGCGATTTGCGCTCGTGAAAACCGACCAGCACGCCGCCTTTCTTCGGGACGTGCCGCACCGAGAGCCGCGCGCGATGGCGATAGCGCCACGCGGGTCCGGCGATCGCCGGCAGCATCTTCTCCGGCTTTACGCGCCCGATTCGCTCGAGCGCGTCCTCGAGCGTTCGCTGTTTGGCGGCGACCTGGAGCGCGGGATCGGCGTGTTGCAACGAGCATCCGCCGCACACGCCGAAGTGAGGACAACGCGGCGCCACGCGCGCCGGGCTGGGACGATCGATCGCGGCGACGCGCGCGACCTCGAAGGATGGCTTGGCTTTCAACGTCTCGATCTGGACGCGCTCACCCGGAAGTGCGCCCTCGACGAATACCACCTTTCCTCCGCTGCGCGCGACGCCTCTGCCTTCCTGATCGAGCGACTCGATCGTGACGCTCGTGCTCATCATGCCTGGCGAAAAACTCAAAATCTTACGCCAGCGTCAGGATCGGCGGTACTCGCAAAGGTAAAATTGGGTGATGCGCGTTCTCTCATTCGATACATCCACCGAATGGCTGACAGTCGCGGCGGGCGATGGCTTGTGGTGGGCGACGCGTCTGGAGCGCGCCGGTCCGGCGAATTCAGAACGCATTCTCCCTGCGATCGACGCCGTGCTGCACGAAGCGGGATGGCGCCTCGCCGATCTCGACGGAATCGCATTCGGTGCCGGTCCCGGCGCATTCACCGGCGTTCGCGTCGCGTGCAGCGTTGCGCAGGGTCTTGCGCTGGGCGCGGACTTGCCTGTCGTCGCCATTCCGACGCTGCTCGCGCTGGCGCAGCAGGCTTTTCTCGACCACGCTGCGAAACGGGTTTTCGCGTGTCTCGATGCGCGCATGCGCGAAGTCTACGTTGCGTTCTATTCGCGCCGCGGTGAGGCTTGGCAAACCGAGGGTGAGCCCGCGGTATTGAATCCTGTAGAGGTAAGCGCACCGGCCGGAGCGGGCTGGGAGGGCGCCGGCGATGGATTTGTCGCGTATCCGGCGCTCGCCTCACTCCCCGGCGTTGCAAGCGCGCACGGCGATACACACCCCACCGCTCGTGCAATCGGCGAGCTTGCGTTGCCGCGTCTCGCGAGTGGAGAAGGGGTCGCCGCGAGCGAAGCGGTTCCGCTGTACGTTCGGCATCGCGTTGCGCTGACCACCGCCGAGCGCGACGCCGGTGCGCGGCTTTGACGCCATGGCCACGCTAGCAGCCAAAATGCCTTCCGCGCGCGTCGTCTGGCGATCGCTTGTCGCCGACGATCTGGCTTACGTGGCGGCGCTCGAAGCGCAAATCCATGCTGCCCCGTGGACGCTCGGCAACTTCCGCGACGCGCTGGCAGCCGGTTACGCGACGCGGGTGGCTGAGCGGGAAGGGCGCATCGTCGCGTATGGCGTGCTGATGCTCGCACCCGGCGAGGCGCAGATCCTCAACATCTCGGTGGTCCCCGACGCACGCCGACAAGGATTCGGCCGTGCGCTTCTCGGGCAATTCATCGACGATGCGCGACAGTTCGGCGCCGAACAGTGCTTCCTGGAGGTTCGGGTGTCGAACACCGCAGCGATCCAGTTATACGAAGGTGCAAGTTTTGCGCGCGTCGCGCGTCGTAGTGAATACTATCCACCGGTGTCGCCGGAAGCGCCACGCGAGGACGCTCTCGTGATGCGGCGCGGGTTGACGCCCCCGCATGCGGTTTGATCGCGATGGCGACGCACGATGAAGCACGCGCCGCGCTCAAACTGTGGCCGATCTGGCGCGGTCGCGCCGATTTCTGGTCGCCATCGGCGGCCCCTGCCGGGGAAGCGGAGATTGAATCCGCGCATCACGAAGCGGTAGAAGGTCAGACCGACGCAGCGATACGCCGCGCGCGCATCGCCGCGCTCGCCTGGGAAAATTTCGCAGCCGATGTCGATGCGTGCGTCGCATGCGGTCTTTGCCGGTCGCGTAACAAGTCGGTCCCCGGCGTCGGCGACGCTCGCGCGCAGTGGCTCTTCGTCGGCGAGGCGCCGGGTGCCGACGAGGACGCCAGGGGCGAGCCGTTCGTCGGACAAGCCGGACGGCTGCTCGACAACATGCTGGCCGCGCTTGGATTGGCGCGCGGACGCGACGTCTACATCGCCAACGTTCTGAAATGCCGTCCGCCGCACAATCGCACGCCCGCGCCGCCGGAAGTCGATGCATGTCGTCCCTACCTCGATCGACAGATTGCGCTGATCGCGCCGAAGATCATCGTCGCGCTGGGAAAGAGCGCCGCCACGACGCTCCTCAATGTCGACGCGTCGATCGCAAGTCTCCGCGGCCGCGTTCATCGTTATTGCGGTGTGCCGCTCGTCGTGACCTATCATCCCGCGTATTTGCTGCGCAATTTGCCCGACAAGGCGAAAGCGTGGGAGGACCTCTTGTTCGCGCGCAAGACCCTTCAGTAAGTTCGGTTCGCAGTTAGACCACGCAACGCAGCGCTGTACACTTGCGCTCCGCATCGGACGCCCGCACATAGTCTCGCGGGAGATGGAAATCCTCGACTACGGGAGGGAGACCTCGAATGAAAAGAATCGCCGTTCTTTGCGCCGCATTGCTGACTTTCGCGCTTTCGGGCTGCGGCTACAACGATTTGCAGCGCCAGGACGAAGGTATCAAGGCGGCATGGTCCGAAGTGTTGAATCAGTATCAACGGCGCGCTGATCTCGTTCCAAATCTGGTCAACACCGTCAGAGGATACGCAGCGCAAGAACAAACGGTGTTGACGGAAGTCACGAACGCGCGGGCGAACGTCGGCTCGATCAAGGCGACGCCTGAGCTCATCAACGATCCCGCCGCGTTCCAGAAGTTCATCGCCGCGCAAAATCAATTGCAGGGCGCGCTGTCGCGGTTGTTGCTCGTCGCCGAGAACTATCCGCAACTCAAATCGGATGCGCTGTTTCGCGACTTGCAATCGCAACTCGAGGGTACGGAGAACCGGATCGCCGTCGCGCGAAATCGATACATCAAGACGGTGCAGGACTACAACACGACGGTGCGCCAATTCCCGACCAACTTGACGGCGATGCTGTTCAAGATGGAAACCAAGCCGAACTTCGCCGTGGCCGATGAAGCGACGGTAAGCGCTCCGCCGAAAGTGGACTTCGGCAAGCAACCCGGCGCGCCCGCTGTTCCGCCGCCGCCTCAACCCGCGCCGTCGAAGGGTTGATCGACACCGCCCCTCGAATGCATTCGCATCGATGACTCGGTTGCCGCGCGGCGGCCGAGTTTGAGGCTTCGTCATGTTGTCCTTCTCGCGCTTGGTTTGTCTTCCTCGCATCGCGCGCGTCGTGGTCGCATTCGCGCTGGCCGTCGCGGCGAGCGCAAGCGGACAAGGGTGGGAAGCGGGCTCCGATGGGCTTGCGCCGATTCCGCCGCTTCATGCGCGCGTCACCGATCTCACGAACACGCTGTCGGCTTCCGAGCAGCAGGCGCTCGATACGAAGCTTGCCGCCTGGGAGCGGGACAGCGGCAATCAAATGGCCGTGCTGGTCATTCCATCGACGAAGCCGGAGCCGATCGAAGCATATTCGATTCGGGTTGCCGACGCCTGGAAGATCGGACGCAAGGGTCAGGACAACGGTGTGCTGTTCCTGATCGCGAAGGACGACCGCAAGCTTCGCCTTGAAGTCGGCTATGGTCTCGAGGGCGTTCTTACGGACGCGACATCGCGACGGATCATCGCGGAGACTGTCGCGCCGTATTTTCGCCAGAACCAGTTTGCCGCGGGGATCAACGCCGGCGTCGATCGCGTGATCAGCGTCGTCGGGAAAGGAGAGCCATTGCCGGCGGTCAAATCTCAGCAGCAATCGCGTCGAGGCATCGGCGGCTTCGACTTCGGAACGCTCTTCATTATCCTGCTCGTGGTCGTGCCGGTGGTCGGCGGTATCCTCGCACGCATCTTCGGAAAGGTGCTGGGTTCCACGGTCGGCGGCGGCATCGTCGGCGCGGCGGCGTGGATCATCGGCGGCTCGTTGCTGATCGGCGTGGTCGTCGCCGTCATCGCGTTCGTCGCCATCTTGATGTTCGGCGCCGGTGGCGGCATCGGTCGTCGCGGCGGCGGCTGGATTCCGATTGGCGGTGGCGGCTGGGGTGGCGGAGGCGGGTGGAGCGGCGGAGGCGGCGGAGGCGGGGGCTTCAGCGGCGGCGGTGGCGGCTTCGGTGGCGGCGGTGCATCGGGAGGATGGTAATGGCCACACCGAATCGTTATCGTTTCTGGCGTCACATCGCGACCGACCATGTCGCGGTACGACGCGCTTTTCCGCGCGCGGCGATGCAGCGCATCGAGACGGCGATTGCGACGGGCGAGCGCACGCATCGCGGACAGGTTTGCGTGGCGATTGAAGCGTCGCTACCGCCGGCGCGCGTGCTGAAACGGCTGACGCCGCGCGAGCGCGCGCTCGAGGTATTCGGCCTGCTGCGCGTCTGGGATACCGAGGAAAACTCGGGCGTGCTCGTGTACCTGCTCCTCGCCGATCGCGACGTCGAGATCGTCGCCGATCGCGGCATCCATCGAATCGTGGGCGATGCCTCGTGGCAGGCGATCTGCGCGCGGATGGAGCAATCGTTTGCGGCCGCGAATTACGTCGACGGCGTCACCGTCGGCGTGAACGAAATCTCGGATTTGCTCGCCGCACACTTTCCACGAGAGGGCACGGGGTCGAACGAGCTTTCGGACAAGCCCGTCATCTTGTGAAGCGCGGGCCGCTCAGAACGGGTCGGCCGGCGACTTCTCGACGCCGATCAGATGCAGGGAATCGCCGCGCGATTGATTGTGCCGATGGCGCCACATCACGAGCAGCATCGATCCGCTCACGAAAAAGCCGAAAATCACGATGGCAGCGTTGACCGAAACGCCGGCGCGGACCATCAACGCATAGAGTCCGACCATGACGAGAATCCCGACGTTCTCGTTGAAGTTCTGCACGGCGATCGAATGGCCGGCGCCCATCAGCACGTGGCCGCGGTGCTGGAGCAGCGCATTCATCGGGACGACAAAAAATCCTGCGCAGGCGCCGATCGCCGTCATGAGGACGATCGCGAGCCCGAGGTTGTGCACGAAGATCATCACCATCACGACGACGCCCATCGTCGCGCCGATCGGCAGCACTCGGACGGCGCCGCGAAGCGAGACGAGTCGCGCCGCCAGGATGACTCCGAGCGTAATGCCCACGGCGACCACGCCTTGCAGCATCGACGCCTGTGAGAGCGTGAGACCCAACGCACGCGATGCCCAATCGATGACGATGAACTGCAGCGTCGCGCCCGCACCCCAGAAAAGCGTCGTTGTCGCGAGCGAGATCTGGCCGAGGCGATCCCGCCAAAGCAATACGACGCAATGGGAAAATTCGCGAATCAGGTAGAACGGATTCTTGCTCGGCACGCGGTGATCGACGCCGGTGTCGGGTATGAACCAGTTGAAGAGCGCCGCGATCAAATAGACGCTCATGATCACCGCAATCGCGGCGTCGGGCGGCGAATCGACCGGGGTATCGATCATCGGCATGTCGAACGAGAGGAGCGCAGTCGCCACCTTGTCGCTGATGAGCGTGCCGCCGAGCAGGACGCCGAGGATGATCGAGCCGACCGTCGTGCCTTCGATCCAGCCGTTTGCCACCACGAGCTGATGCGGTGGCAGAAGCTCGGTGAGAATGCCGTATTTCGCCGGCGAATACGCCGCGGCGCCCAAGCCCACCATCGCGTAGGCGGCGAGCGGATGCGCTTCGATCAGCATCATTGCGCAGCCGAAGATCTTGATCGCGTTGGTGAAGAGCATGACGCGACCTTTGGGCATCGAGTCGGCAAACGCTCCGACCAGCGGAGCGAGCACCACATAGGACACGACAAAGCTTTGTTTCAACGCCGGGGTCATCCACGCCGGCTCGTGAAGCTCTCGCAGGAGCGCGATTGCGGCGATCAGCAGCGCGTTGTCGGCGAGCGAGCTGAAAAACTGCGCCGCCATGATCGTGTAGAAGCCGGGTTTCATATTCTGGATCGTCCGGTCCCCACGCAGTCCACCTCCAATGAAGCGCAACGGCCCGCGCGCAACGCTTGTATGAACCTATTGCAAAATGGGGCGAGCAGCCAATTTTGCGATAGGTTCTATAATTCGTCCGTCGCGCGGCCCGCTTTATACCATGATTGCGCGACGGTCCCAACCGAATGCCAGGGCGTGCGGACTATCGAGGACGCCACCACTGTAGCGCACAGCGATTGTCGCTGGTCCGTTCACCGATCCGCTCATCGATCCATTTTCCGCCGCATGTCGCGTCCGATCTTCGCGCAAATCAACCTGGCGGCATTGTCCGCGAATCTCGCGCGTGCACGAGAGCTTGCCTCCGGAACGCAACTGCTCGCCGTGGTCAAGGCAGATGCATACGGGCACGGCTTGACGCGCGTGCTGCCTTCTCTGCAGCAAGCCGATGGATTGGCGTTGCTCGAGCTCGACGCCGCCGTTGCGCTGCGCGAGCGCCACTACACGCGCCGCATTCTGTTGCTCGAGGGATTTTTCGAGGAACGCGAGCTTGCCGAAATTGCACAGCGGCGGCTTGCGATCGTCGTTCATCACGCCGACCAGGTCGCCATGCTGGAAGCGGCGGCGCTCCTGCGCCCGCTCGAAGTCTTCGTCAAGGTAAACACGGGCATGAATCGACTGGGACTGGCGATCGACGACGTCGCGCGCGTTTGCGAGCGCCTGGCGGAATGCCCGGCGGTCGCGGCCCTTCGCCTGATGACGCATCTGGCGCGAGGCGAGGACGACGATGGGCTGCGCGAACCGCTCGAGGCTTTCGACCGTGCCTGTCGCGGGCTGCCGTATCCGCGCTCGATCGCCAATTCGGCAGGTGTCGTTCGCTTTGCAGAAGTGGGCGGCGACATCGTTCGTCCGGGGATCATGCTCTACGGCGCGACGCCGTTTCCCGACGCGTCGGCGCAGGCGCTCGGCTTGCAACCGGTGATGACCCTGCGTTCGCGTCTGATCGAAGTCCGTGAATTGAAGCCGGGCGACAGCGTCGGCTATGGCGCGACGTACACTGCATCGCGTGCGCATCGGATTGGCGTCATCGCCTGCGGATATGCCGACGGATATCCTCGGCTCGCGCCGAATGGAACGCCGGTCCTGGTTTGCGGAAAGCGAGTTCGAATGGCCGGACGGCCCTCGATGGATATGCTGACCGTCGATTTAGGCGAAGTGCCCGACGCGCGAGTCGGCAGTCCCGTCGTGCTGTGGGGGGAAGGGTTGCCCGTCGATGAAGTCGCGAACGCGGCCTCGACGGTCGGGTACGAGCTCCTGTGCGCGGTGGCCCCACGCGTTCCGTTCGTCACGACTCGTGTCGGCGCGCTGGACCTGGAGCTCTGACCAAGGAAAACACGAGCATGTACATCGTCGTCACCGGCGCGGCCGGCTTCATCGGTTCGAATCTCGTCCAGGCGCTCAACCGCCGCGGCGAAACGAACATCATCGCCGTCGACAATCTCGAAAACGGCGAGAAGTTTCTCAATCTTGCGGACGCCGACATCGCCGATTATCTCGACCAGGACGAGTTCTCGTCGCGGCTTGGCGCCGGCGATTTCGAGGACGATCTGACAGCGATCCTGCACGAGGGAGCCTGCTCGGACACGATGGCGACCGACGGCCGGTACGTGATGCGCAACAACTACCGCTATTCGGTGGATCTCGTTACGTATTGCCAGGATAACGACGTGCCGTTGATCTATGCGTCGAGCGCCGCCGTTTACGGCAACCACCGCGCATTTCGCGAGGAACGCGAATGCGAGGCGCCGCGCAATCTCTACGCGTATTCGAAACTGCTCTTCGATCAGTATGCGCGCCGGGTTATTCCCGACCGCACGGCACAGATCGTCGGCCTTCGCTATTTCAACGTGTATGGCGCACGTGAAGGACACAAAGGACGGATGGCATCGGTCGCATTGCACTTCTTCGATCAGTTCCGCACCGAAGGCAACGTGCGCTTGTTCGAAGGATCGGACGGCTATGCGGCCGGCGAACAGCGCCGCGACTTCATCGCCGTGGACGATGCGGTCAAGGCAACGCTTTATTTTCTCGATCACCGCGAGCGCTCGGGTATTTTCAATGTCGGCACGGGCAGCGCCTCTGCGTTCAACGACGTCGCTACGGCCGTGATCAACGCATGCCTCAAATCGGGTGGGCAAGCCGCCGCGACGCATGCGGATCACATGCGCGAGGGACGAATTGTCTACACGCCGTTTCCTCCGCAACTCGTCGGCAAGTATCAAAGCTTCACGCAAGCCGATCTCTCGAAGCTCCGCGCGGCGGGCTATGCCGAACCGTTCGTGCCCGTCGCCGATGGCGTAGATCGCTACGTCGAAAGTCTGATATCGGGTTCGCCGTCTTCTCCGTAACGTGTGCAAACGCCGCAAGAAACGCGGCGCCATTTCAATACGTCAAGGAGAAGACCATGCTTCGCCGTTCCATCGTTCTCGCGCTTGTCGCGCTCTTTTCGCAGTGCGCGCTTGCCGCGGTCAACCTCAACACCGCTACCAAAGAAGAGCTGATCGCGTTGCCCGGAATCGGTCCCGCAAAGGCGCAGGCGATTCTCGATTACCGGAAGACCAATGGCGCATTCAAATCGGTCGAAGAGCTGAAAGATGTCAAAGGCATCGGCGCCAAGCGCTTTGAAAAGGTGAAGAGCGATTTGACAGTGACGCCGCCCGCCGTGCGTGCGGCGTCGGCATCCGGCAAGTCATCGCCCTCCGCCAAGGGAGACATTCGCGCGGTCGATGCTACAACTCGAAAATAGCGGCACGATCGGATTGCGCATTCGCGCCGAGCGCTGAATCGTTCGGCACGAGTGCGTTCTTCGGAGTCGGTTTACGTTGGAGCGCCGCGGTCCCGCACCACGTCCCCTCCCCGTTTGCTCGAGCGGGGTCAACCCTCGGCGGTCGTGCCGCGTTATGCTGCCGGCCCGTGCGGCGTTCCGCACGTCATTCTTGAGGGATACGACAATGAGACGCCTGCTCGTCGCTCTGGTGCTCCTCGTCATGTGGAGCTTTGCCATCGCGGCCGTCAACATCAATACCGCAACAAAAGAAGACTTGGACGCACTACCCGGCATCGGACCCGTGAAAGCGCAAGCGATCATCGACTATCGCAATGCGAACGGGCCCTTCAAAACGCCCGCCGACATCATGAAAGTGAAGGGCATCAAGGAGGGCGAATTCGGTAAGATCAAGGACCAGATCGCGGTGAGCGGCGCCACGACCCCCATGGCGGCGCCGGCGAAGGCGACCGAAGCAAAGAAAGCAGCCGCCGCCCCGCCATCACCGTCACCCGCCCCCGCCAAGGCGACCGAGGCCGCGAAAGCAGCGCCACCGGCGCCAGCCTCTGCCCCCGCTGCTGCGCAAGTTCCCGCCGCCAAGGATGAATCAAAGGCGAAGATGACCAAGGCCGACGAGGACAAGGCCGCGAAGGCCAAGGCGAAAGAGGACAAGGCCAAGAAAACGGCCGACGACAAGGCCGCCAAAGAAAAAGCCAAGGAGGAGAAAGCCGAAAAGGCAAAGGCAGCCAAGGAAGAGAAGGCCAAGAAGGCGGAGGAGAAGGCCTCGACGGACAAGTCGAAAGCGGACAAAGATACGAAAGCAACGAAGGACAAGGCAACGAAGGACAAGGCCGCTGCCGAGCCCGCAAAGGACAAGGCGACGAAGTAGGTCCTGCCGCAGCCTGGTCCATGGATCCGAACAAGCCCCGCGCGTCCCGCGGGGTTTTTTCGTTTGTGGGCGCGAGTGGAGAGCGATTCGCACGGTCCAGTACAATGGTCCGCACACTCTGCCGATCGACCCTACGATGTATCCGACGCTCGCCGACACGGTTGGCCGCACGCCGCTCGTACGCCTGCAACGGCTGCCGGGCAGCACGTCGAACGTGATCCTCGGCAAGCTCGAAGGCAACAATCCGGCCGGCTCGGTGAAGGATCGGCCCGCGCTTTCGATGATCGTCGAGGCCGAAAAGCGCGGTGCGATCAAGCCCGGCGATACGCTGATCGAAGCGACGTCGGGCAACACCGGCATCGCCCTCGCCATGGTCGCCGCGATTCGAGGTTACCGGATGATCCTTGTCATGCCGGAAAGCCAGACAGCCGAGCGCGTCCAGACGATGCGCGCCTACGGCGCCGAGCTCGTCCTGACGCCGAAGGCCGGCGGAATGGAAGCCGCACGCGACATCGCCGAACGCATGCGTGCCGAAGGCAAAGGCACGATTCTCGATCAATTCGCGAACCCCGATAATCCGCTGTCGCACTACCGCGGCACGGGGCCCGAGATCTGGCGCGATACCGAAGGGCGCATCACGCATTTCGTGTCGGCGATGGGCACGACCGGCACGATCATGGGCGTGTCGAGATTCCTGAAAGAAAAAAATCCCGCGATCGCGATCATCGGCGCGCAGCCGCAGGAAGGCTCGCAGATCCCTGGCATCCGCAAATGGCCGCCCGCGTATTTGCCGAAGATCTTCGATGCGTCGCGCGTCGATCGCATCGAATATGTGTCGCAAGCCGACGCCGAAGACATGGCGCGTCGGCTTGCTCGCGAAGAAGGCATTTTTTGCGGCATTTCTGCCGGCGGTGCCTGCGCCGTGGCGCTGCGCGTTTCGCGCGAGCTCGAAAACGCGACGATCGTGTTTGTCGTCTGTGACCGCGGCGACCGCTACTTTTCTACCGGCGTATTTCCTGCCTGACGCGTCGCCGGAGCCGGCTGCCGCGCGATGACGCCCATCCTGGCCTTCGACATCGAGACGATCCCCGACGTCGCGGGCATCCGGCGGATTCACGACGTGCCGCCGCAACTTCCCGACGCGGACGTTTTGACGTGGTACGCGAACTATCGGCGCGCGCACGGCGGCAGCGATTTCGCGCCGTTGTACCTTCAGCGCGTCGTGGCGATCGGTTGCGTGCTGCGTGAAGGCGATGCGATCAGCGTCTGGTCTCTGGGCGACGTGAGCGATCCGGAAGCCGAGCTGATTCGGCGCTTTTTCGACGGCGTCGAGCGGTATACGCCGCAACTCGTCTCCTGGAACGGCGGCTCCTTCGATCTGCCGGTCTTGCAGTACCGCGCGCTGGTGCATGGGGTCGCGGCCGCACGCTATTGGGACTGGGGGGACGATGACCGCGATTTCCGATTCAACAACTATCTGGCGCGATTTCACACGCGTCACCTCGATTTGATGGATGTGCTGGCGATGTATCAGCCGCGCGCCTATGCGGGGCTCGATGCGATGTCGCGGCTCGCCGGGTTTCCGGGCAAGGTCGGCGTCGGCGGCGCTGCGGTCGCGGCGGCGGTCTCGGCCGGTCGGCTCGCCGAAGTCCGCAACTACTGCGAGTGCGACGTGATGAACACCTATCTGCTATATCAGCGCTTTCGCATGATGCGCGGCGAGATCGACGCGAACGAATATTCGCGGGAGATCGCGCTTGTACGCGACAAGATCGAGGCGATTGACGCACCGCATTGGCGCAAATTCAGAGACGCCTGGCTGGAAGTCGATGAGCATGCCGTACGCGGGGGAGTCGGCGACCGTCCGGCGGCGTGATCGGACACACACCGACATTCACCCTATCCTCGAAGGGGCTAGGCTTTGCGTGCCGGGCCAGTCCGATGGCACGATGGGCCGTCCGTTGGGCGTCGCCGTCGGAGCGTAATTTCGCAACGATCCTACGAGGCAAGCCGTGGCGATACGCGCATCGCGCACATCGTCGTCTGCATCAGCGTCCGAAGCAACGCCGCCGTACGCGTTGCCGGCGTCGCAGCCCGGATTCGACATTGACGGCGCCCGCCGTCGGCTCGGCGGCAACGCAGCGCTGCTCGCCGAGCTCCTGCGCACCTTTGCGATGGAGCACTCCGATTGCGCCGCGGAAGTCGAGGCGCTGCTGCAGGAGGGAAAGCTTGCGACTGCCGCGGCGGCGCTTCATCGGATAAA
>DASXPO010000132.1:0-21258 GCA_036493535.1 Casimicrobiaceae bacterium | reverse complement strand
CGGTCGCCGATTTTCCGGGCAGGCGGAATTGGGGCTACGACGGCGTTCTGTTGTTCGCGCCCGATTCGACGTACGGCCCGCCTGACTCGTTGAAGGCACTCGTCGATGCCGCGCACGCGCGTGGCTTGATGGTGCTCCAGGACGTCGTTTATAACCATTTCGGGCCGGAGGGCAATTACCTGCCTCGATACGCGCCGGATTTTTTTACCGATCGCCATCAGACGCCATGGGGTGCGGGCATCAATTTCGATGGCGCGCGAAGCCGTGTCGTCCGCGATTTTTTCGTGCACAACGCGCTCTATTGGCTCGAGGAATTTCATATGGACGGGTTGCGGCTCGATGCCGTCCATGCGATCGCCGACGATTCGAATCCCGACGTTCTCGAGGAGCTTGCGGCAACTGTCCGTGAGACCATCGGGCGCGAACGGCTCATTCATCTGGTACTCGAGAACGACCGCAATGAGGCGCGTCGGCTCGTTCGCGACGAGCGGGGCTCGCCCCGCCGGTACACGGCGCAATGGAACGACGATCTTCATCACGCGCTCCATACGATCGTGACCGGAGAGAAACAGGGTTATTACGGCGATTACGCCGGCGCGCCGGTCGGCCGATTGGGACGTTGCCTCGCCGAGGGCTTTGCCTACCAGGGCGAACCCTCGCCATGGCGGGGCGGACATCCCCGCGGAGAGCCGAGCGCCGCATTGCCGCCTTCGGCGTTTGTTTCGTTCCTGCAGAATCACGATCAAATCGGCAATCGCGCGCTCGGCGAACGCATTCACCTGCTCGCGCGCGACGAATGTGTCCGTGCCGCGCTCGCAATCGTATTGCTCGCACCGTCGCCGCCGCTGTTGTTCATGGGCGAGGAGTTCGCGGCGGCAACGCCGTTCCTGTTTTTCTGTGACTTCGAGCCTGCGCTTGCCGCGGCGGTGACGCAGGGGAGACGCGAAGAATTCCGCTCGTCTGCCGCCTTCGCCGATCCCGATGCCGCGGCGCAGATTCCGGATCCCGGCGCGTTGTCCACGTATGCCCGTAGCAAGCTCGATTGGCGCTCGCTTGGTACGCCTCCGCATGACGATTGGGTGGCGCTGTATCGGGAATTGCTTCATCTGCGGCGGCGTGCAATCGCGCCGCTCATTCCCAGCATCACGACCGGCGGCCGCCGCTGGCGAGCCTGGGGCGATGGCGCGTTGTCGGTCGAATGGCCGCTCGCCGATGGCCGGATGCTTTGCCTCTATGCCAATCTGGACGATCGCGCGGCGCGGCGAAGCACGGGGCGCACGGGCGAAATCGTCTACCGCTCGCCTGCGGCGGATCCGAAGGGCGAACTGCTTGCGCCGTGGTCGGTCGTCTGGCGCATTGCGGAAGTCGATCGTGAGAGCGCCATGTGAACGCGATTCCGCGCGCCACCTACCGCATCCAGCTGAATCGCGATTTCGATTTTCGCGCGGCGCGCGCGATCGTCCCCTACCTCGCGCGCCTCGGTATCAGCCATCTCTACACGTCGCCGTTCCTGAAGGCGCGTCCCCGCAGCCTGCACGGCTACGACATCATCGATCATAGTGCGCTCAATCCCGAGATCGGCACGACGGAGGATTTCGAAGCGCTGGTTCACGAGCTGCAACGACACCGAATGGGCCTGATGATCGATGTCGTGCCCAATCACATGGCCGTGTTCCAGGCCGACAATCGATGGTGGCTCGATGTGCTCGAAAACGGCCCCGCATCCCGCTACGCCGCTTATTTCGACATCGAGTGGCAACCGTTGAGCGAGGAGTTGCGGGGCAAGGTGTTGCTGCCGATTCTAGGCGGTCAGTATGGAACGGTGCTGGAGCGCGGCGAACTGAAGCTCGCGTTCGACGCCGATGCCGGCACGTTCAGCCTGTGGTATTTCGAGCACCGGTTGCCCATTCGACCAAGCGCTTATCCGACGATCATCGCTTGCGAGGCTGAGCGCGCCGCGAGCGACGAGAGCGCTTCAGCCGATCTCGCGGCGTTGTCACAGGCTTTCGCCGCGCTCGATGCAACGGATGCAACGGATGCGACGATCGATCCAACGGCGCAAAGTGCGCCGCTCAAAGCAGGTCTCGCCGCCTTATACGCACGATCGAAAACGGTGCGGCGCCGCATCGACTTGAACGTGAGCGAGATGAACGGCGTACCGGGCGATCCTTCGAGCTTCGATCGCCTGCACGCGCTCATCAAAGCACAGTTCTATCGGCTCGCATTCTGGCGTGTCGCTGCAGACGACATCAACTACCGGCGATTTTTCGACGTCGATGCGCTCGCGGCGCTGCGCGCGGAAAACGCTGCCGTGTTCGAGGACACGCACTGGTTGATTTTCGAGTGGATCGCCGAGGGCAAAGTCGAGGCGCTCCGCATCGACCATCCGGACGGGCTTCTCGATCCGCGCGGATATTGCATTGCCTTGCAGGCGCGGGCGCGCCTGTTGCTCCGTCATCGCGCTGCGGGCGTCGCACCGTCGACCGCACCGAAGGATGCGATCTACCTGGTGCTCGAAAAGATTCTCGCCGACTACGAGCAGCTTCCCGAGGATTGGCCTGTCGATGGCACGACCGGCTACCGCTTCATGAACGTCGTGAACGGGTTGTTCGTCGATACCCGCGCGCGCTCGCGCTTCGATCGACTGTACCGCACGTTCGTCGGCGAGCAACTCGACTTCGACGCCGTGGCGCGCGATTCGAAGACCCTCATCATCGTCCATTCGTTCGCGAGCGACTTGAATTTGCTCGCCGCCGCGTTGACACGCATCGCGAAGGCGGAGCGCGACACCTGCGACTTCACGTTGAATACGATTCGCCGCGCGCTGGTCGCCGTGGTCGCCTGTTTTCCCGTCTATCGCACATACGTCACGCCCGAGCGGCGATCGAGCGACGACCGCCGCTACGTCGACTGGGCGGTGACGATCGCCAAGCGCAACAGCCCTGCGTCGGAGACGAGCGTGTTCGACTTCGTCCGCGACACCCTGAATGGCGAGCACGTTTCGCGCGATCCGGCCCGGCAACAAGCGGTGTCTCACTTTATCGGCCGTTTTCAGCAATTCACGGCGCCGGTGACGGCGAAAGGTCTGGAAGACACGAGCTTCTATGCCTACAACCGCCTTGCCTCGCTGAACGAAGTGGGCGGGGATCCGCGTCACTTCGGCTTTTCCGTGGACGCGTTTCACGGCGCGTCCGCCGATCGGGCGCGCAAGTGGCCGCACACGATGCTCGCGACATCGACGCACGACAATAAGCGTGCCGAAGACGTGCGGGCGCGGATCGATGTATTGACCGAGATGCCCGCCGCCTGGCGGCTCGCGCTTCGCCGTTGGCGGCAGATCAACCGCCGACACCGCACGACGCTCGGCGGTGTCTCCGCGCCATCGCCCAACGACGAATATCTGCTGTACCAAACACTGCTGGGCGCATGGCCGTTGGGAGACGTCGACGAAGCCGGGCTCGGCGCATTCCGAACCCGCATTCAACGCTACATGCAAAAAGCGGTGCGCGAGGCGAAGGTTCATACGAGCTGGATCAATCCGAATCCCGAATACGAGGCGGCGCTCGAGCGATTCATCGAGGGATTGCTCGGGGCCCTGTCTCCGAATGCTTTCGTGCGCGATTTCCTGCCGGCGCAGGCGTATGTCGCGCATTACGGCTGCGTGAACAGCCTTGCGCAAACAGCGCTCAAGCTCACCTCGCCCGGCGTTCCGGATTTCTATCAGGGCACCGAGCTATGGGATTTTTCGCTGGTCGACCCGGACAATCGCCGGCCCGTCGATTACAAGCGCCGCAGCATCGTCCTCGAAGCGTTGCTCGATTCAGCCGCTCCTGCGTCGAATGCCGCGGCGCGCGCCCTGCTCGATCGATGGCCCGATGGGCACGCGAAGCTGTGGCTGATCGCGCGGATCCTCGGCTGGCGCGTGCGCAACGAATGGTTTGAATCCGCGTCCTACGTGCCGATCCACGCACGCGGCAAACGTGCTGCGCACGTCGTGTCTTTTGCACGCGCGCATCGCGACGGTTGGACGCTGAGCGTCGTCCCGCGGCTGTGCGTCGCGCTGACCGACGCAAAGCCGGACTGGCCGCTCGGCGAGGCGGTCTGGCAAGACACGGCGATCACGTTGCCCGCGGGGGCGCCTCGGCAATGGCAAAGCGTGTTGACCGGCACGACGTGCGTCGCCGAAGGCGGCACGCGCAACGCAGTTTCGATCGCCTCGTTGCTCGACGCGTTTCCCGCGGCGTTTCTCGTCGCCGCCTGAGGAATCGGCCCTATTCGATCGTCGTCATGACCGGCGCATGGTCGCTCGTGCCGATATCCGTCAGGACCGAGCAGCTCATCGCGCGCGACGCGACCGAAGGCGCGGCCAGGATGTAGTCGATTCGCCAACCGATATTGCGCGCGCGCATGTTGCGCCACGGCGGCCACCAGGTGAACAAATCGTCCTTGGCGGGAGCGAGCTCGCGTCCCACATCGACCAAGTGCGTGCCGAGGAGCTTCGCGAACAGCTCACGCTCTTCGGGAAGCTGTCCGATGACGTCGGCTTTGCGCTCGCGTGGGTGAACATCGATGTCGCTCCGCGCGATGTTGATATCCCCGCATAGCACGAGCTCGCGCCCGTCCTCGTGCAGACGCTGCGCCCATGCCGCGAGCGCGTCGAGAAACGCGAGCTTCGCGGCGTAGTCTTTGCCGCCGTTCGGCACGTAAACGGAGGCGAAGATCACGTTGCCGAGCTGCGCCTGGACGATCCGGCTTTCCATGTCGAAGTCGGGATGGCTGAACGTCGGCTCGGTGTCGAACAGCGACTTCCGAAAATGCAGCGAGACGCCCGAGTACGCGCGGCGCCCGTGCCAATACACGTAATAGTCCGCGAGACTGCATCGGGCGGGAATCTGTCCCGGCTCGGCTTTGAGCTCCTGCAAACAGACGACATCGGGCTGGTCGCGCTCGAGCCAGTCGCAGAGTTGCGTCTCGCGCGCGCGAATGCCGTTGACGTTCCAGGTTGCGATTTTCACTAAGGTTCTAGAGAAAACGGCGGTCCATCATTCCTTGCGCCACTTGATCGAGCATCCTACGGACGGTTTTTGCACGCTCGGGCCGCGACCTGTCTGTGCGATTTCCACCATCGCATCGTAGAGCTCCCGTGGAGCGGTCGGATCCGGCGCGCGTCCCGATGCGTCGAGACGTCCCCGATACGCGAGCTCGAGGCTCGCATTGAAGCCGAAGAAGTCCGGCGTGCAGACCGCGCCATACGTGCGTCCGATGTCCTGCGTCGCGTCCTGCACGTAAGGAAATGTCATGCCATGGCGCGCGGCGAATAGCTTCATGTTATCGAAGGAATCCTCCGGATAATCGGTCGCATCGTTCGTCATGATGGCGATGCTGCCGATTTCGACCGTGCGCAAGTCGCGCGCGTCGCGCACGATCTTGTCGATGACCGCCTTGACATACGGGCAATGATTGCAAATGAACATAACCAGCACGCCGTTGCGGCCGCGGGCCGATTCGAGCGTGTGGTGCCGGCCGTCGACGCCGGGCAAATCAAACGGCTGCGCTTTCCAGCCGAGCTCGGCCGGAGCGGTGATGGTCCCCATGCGTGATCCTCGTCCAAAGCGTTGCGATGACGGTATGCCAGAATCCTAGCACTTTCGCCTGCATTCGCTTCGTCATGAATTCACCCCGGTTCTATTGCGCGACGCCGTTATCCGACACCGGCGAGAGAGCCGAAATCGAGTTGTCTCGCGCCACCGCCCGACACATCGCGCAAGCGTTACGGATGCGCGTGGGCGATGCCGTGGCGCTCTTCAACGGCGAAGGCGGCGAATTCGCGGCGACGATCACGCGGATCGACAGGCGCGGCGTCGCGGCGCAGATCGGCGCGTTCGACCCGATCGAACGCGAGACTTCTCATCCGACCACGCTCGTGCAGTCAATCATTGCCGCTGACATGATGGACCTCGTCGTGCGCAAGGCCGTCGAGCTCGGCGTCGCCGCAATCGTGCCCGTATTCGCTGAATACAGCCAACGAACGCCCGAGACGCGCACGGCGAAGCGCGTGGAGCGATGGGGACAGATTGCCATCGCGGCATGCGAGCAGTGCGGACGTAACCGCGTGCCGGCGATCGCCGACGCCGTTCCGCTGTCGGCATGGCTCGATCTCGGTGGGAAGGGCCCGGGTGTCGTCGTGCTCGGACCCGACGCACCGACCACTTACGCCGAGGTTCTACGCAAATCGGCCCCGCGTTTCATCGTCGTCGGACCGGAAGGCGGCTTCACGCGGCAAGAAATCGATCACGCAGTGCGCAATGGCGCGCGCCTCGCACGCCTCGGCCGGACGATCTTGCGTGCGGAAACCGCCGCGCTGGCGGCGCTTGCCGCGATCGTGGCGTGCGACGACACGGCGTGGACGACTTGACGCGCGCGCTCGTAACAATGACGATGAGCGCCCGAGATTCCGCCGATCCCGTCATGCCCGATTCGCCCACTTCGACACCCGTTCCAATCGAGCCGGCCCGGATTTCGCTGGAACGGCCTACATCGCAGCTCGTGCGCGAGCTGTTACGCCCCTATCACCTGGGCTTGCTCGTCGTGCTCGTCGCGATGATGATCGAGACGGCGATGAGTATCGCGGGTCCGTGGCCGCTCAAGGTTGTCCTCGACAACGCAGTCGGTCATGATTCATTGCCGCACTGGCTCGATTGGGTGCACGACATCGGCCTGCCACGCGACACGATGGGCCTCGCGGCCTTTGCGGCGCTTGCGACCATCGTCATCGCCGCGCTGGGCGCCATCGCCAGCTACATCGACAACTACTTCACCGAAAGCGTCGGCCAGTGGGTCGCCCACGATCTACGGGTGAGGATATACGACCATCTGACCCGCTTGTCGCTCTCTTATTACGATAAGGAGCAAAGCGGCGCGCTGTTGTCGACGATCACCAACGACGTTGCGACCGTGCAGAATTTCGCGTCGTCGGCGACGCTCGGCATCCTGGTCGATCTGATGACGATCCTCGGCATGCTCGGCATCATGTTCTGGTTGAACTGGGACTTCGCGCTGATCGCCGTCGGCGTAACCCCCTTTTTGTTGCTCTTCATCGCACGGTTCAAGAAAGTGGTCAAGAACGCGACGCGCGAAGTGCGCAAGCGGCAAAGCGACATCGTGTCGGTGGTGGAGCAGGGGCTCGGCTCGATGCGGATCGTCGAGGCTTACGGTCGCCAGGACCTCGAGGCCGAGCGGATGAGTGTCGCGAGCCGTGCGACCGTCGGTGCGGCACTTCGCGCGCGGCGCATCAAGAGCCTGCTGTCGCCCGTGGTGACCCTCGTCGTCGCCATGTGCACGGCGTTCGTGCTGTGGCGCGGCACGTCGCTGATCATTGCCGGGACGCTGACCGTGGGCGCTCTGACGGTATTTCTCGCCTACCTGACGAAATTCTTCAAGCCCGTGCAGGACCTTGCGAAGATGACGAATACGATCGCGCAGACGGCGATTGGACTCGAGCGCATTCAACGGATCCTCGACGCGGATTCCATCATTCCGGAGCGCCCGGGCGCGCGCACCGAGGGGCCGCAACGCGGCGACATCCGTTTCGAGCATGTTGCATTCGGCTACGATCCGAAGCTCGCGGTGTTGCGCGACGTGAGCTTCACCGTGGCGCCCGGCCAGCATGTCGGCATCGTGGGCACCACCGGAAGCGGCAAATCCACCGTGGTCAGCTTGATTCCCCGGTTTTACGACCCGACCGGCGGGTCCATCACGATCGACGGCGTCGACCTTCGCGATTACACGCTCGCTGCGCTCCGCCATCAGATCGGCTTCGTGCTGCAGGACACGGCGCTGTTTCAGGGAACGGTGCGCGAGAACATCGCGTATGGTCGGCCGGACGCCAACGAAGCGGCAATCATCGCCGCAGCGAAGCTCGCCAACGCCGACGAATTCATCGTGCGGATGACCCAGGGTTACGATTCGATGATCGGCGAACGTGGCGCGACGCTTTCGGGCGGCCAGCGCCAGCGGATCGGCATCGCGCGCTCGGTGATTCGTAACGCGCCGATCCTGATCCTCGATGAACCGACCGCCGCACTCGACACCGAGTCGGAGAAGCTCGTGATGGAGGGTCTCGAACGACTGATGCGCGGAAGGACGGTGATCACGATTGCGCATCGTCTGGGCACGATCGAGGCGTGCGACAAGATCATCGTGCTGAAGGAAGGTGTCGTCGCCGAGGAGGGCACGCACGCCGAGCTCCTGCAGCGCGGCGGCCTGTACGCGGAGTTGTATCGAATCCAGGTCGAGTCGCCGGTGCCGCCGGTCGAGTCTTCCCCGCAACCCACTCTAGCCACGCCCCTGTCATGATTACAGATCGAGAGTTGATTGTCTTGCCGGACGACAGCGCGCAACCGATCGTCACGGCCATCGACGCGGCGCGCGCGTCGCTCAAGATCAAGATGTTCCTGTTCTCCGATCCCGCGCTGCTCGATGCCGTGACAAGGGCAAAGCGGCGCGGCGTCAAGGTGCAGATCATGCTGAACCCGGCGCGGAGGAGCGGTGAGGCCGAGAACGTCGCGACGCGCAAGGCGTTGGAGCACGCCGGCGTCGACGTCGCCGACAGCAATCCGGCATTTGAGCTGACGCACGAAAAGTCGATGAGCGTCGACGACGCCGTCGCATTCGTGAAATCGCTGAACTGGGAAACGCGCAACCTGACCGAGACGCGCGATTATGCCGTCGTGACGCGCGTCCCCGCGGAAGTCGCCGAGGTCATCGCCGGCTTCGAGGCGGATTGGCACCGCAAGCCCTTCGACCCCGGTGAGGCATCGCGCCTCATCTGGTGCAGCAACAACGGGCGCGAGCGCCTGGCGCGGTTCATCGACTCCACGAAACATTCGCTATGGGTGCAGAACGAGCGCTATCAGGACGCAGTCATCATCGAGCGGCTCGTTCGCGCGGTGGAGCGCGGCGTGAAGCTGCATGTGATGGCGCGGCCGCCGCATACGCTCAAGAAGGACAAGTTGATCGAAGGCGTGGGCGGCCTACGAATTCTGCACGACGTCGGCGCCAAGATTCACAAGCCGAAGGGCCTACGCCTCCACGCGAAGATGCTGCTTGCCGACGGCAAGCGCGCGATCGTCGGCTCGATCAATCTCGCCCCCGGTAGTTTCGACGGACGCCGCGAGCTCGCGATCGAAACCGATGATCCCGCTGTAGTCAAACGTCTGCAGGCCGTCGTGCGCGACGATTGGGAAAACTCGCGTCGGCTCGATCTCAGCGACGAAGGGCTTCTCGCCGATCTCGCAAAGCGCGGCAAAGGCGGCGCCGAAGAGCTGGTGCTCGGCGACGATCACGAAAAACGCAGCTAGAGTAAACTAACGCATCGGTTCGCCCGCGAGCAGGATGCTGCAGCGAACCCGTTCGATCAAGAGCGCGTCGACCGAGCCGCGCCACCAGCGCAACGCCCATTTCTTGCTGCGCTTGTGCCCGACGATCAGGAGATCGATCTGCAGTGTATCGACGAGCCGCGTGATGACTTCGACCGGCTCGCCGTCCAGCAGGTGCGTTGTCACGGAAAAACCGCGATCGGTGAGGCGTGCGGCGGCTTCCTTGAGATCAGTCTCGCTGCGCGTGCGGTCGATCTCCAGCGTCGGTGCGGGAACGAATTCGCCGGCTAGCAAATACGGCGAGGGATCATGGAGCACGCAGGCCAGATGAATGTGGCGCTCCGGTTGCAACGTCAGATGGACACATTCATCGACCGCCATCTTGGACTCGGGCGAGCCGTCGTAAGCTACGAGAATCTTTCGGTACATGCGACCTCCCGCTGGCTGTACGCCAGGCGCGAATGATAGCGCTGTGGCCGCCTCAGAAAGCGCCGATCGCGGCCGGCAGGGGCTCGGCGATCGGCTTCCCCGCGACTGCGAGCGCAAGCGCGGTCAGCGCATCCCAGGCAGAGCCTTCGATCAAGCCCTTGGCCAGGGCGTCAACGCGTGCCGCGGTGGTTACCATCTCGCCCAACTGGCGCGGCGCAATTCGCTTGAGCGCGCTCTCGAGCGCCGTCTGACGGCGACCCCAGACGCGCGCGTTGCGAAGCGCCGCGGCGATTCCGACACGCTGCCGAAGCGCCCCTTGTGCACTCGCGATCGCGCGCAAATCTTCCGTCAACTGCCAGACCGCGAGCGTGATCGCTTCTCCTTCGGCCTGGAGCGCATTCAGGATGCGAACGGTGCGCGCCGCGTCGCCGGCGAGCCATGCTTCGGACGCCTGAAAAACGTCATAACGGGCGACATCGGTCGTCGCGCGCTCAATGTCCTCGAGCCGCAATTCGCCTTCCGGAAGCACGAGTGCGAGCTTCTCGATTTCCTGTCGTGCGGCCAGCAGATTCCCTTCGCTCCGCTCCGCGATGTACGTCAAGACATCGGCGCCGGCACGCTGGTTCTGGCGGGCGAGCCTCGCGGCAATCCAGCGCGGCAATGCTTCGCGCTCGATCGGCTGCACGGCGACGGTCGCGGCGGACTCCGACAACGCCGAAAACCACGCGGAGCTCTGCGTCGCGCGGTCGATTTTAGGAAGCGTGATCAGCGTGATGTTGTCGGGATTCGGATTTGCCGCGTACGACTCCAGCGCTTTCGCGCCTTCTACGCCCGGCTTGCCGCTCGGGATTCGCAAATCGACGAGCTTGCGGCTGCCGAAGAGTCCGAGATTCGCGTTCGCGGCGACAAACGCGTCCCACCTGAAGCCCTGGTCGACCACCAGCACCTCGCGTTCCTCGGATCCCGCGTGACGGGCGGCGGCGCGGATCTGATCGCCCGCTTCGAGCGCGAGCAGCGGCTCGTCGCCGTGAACGAGATAAAGCGGCCCCAGTTTGCGCGACAGATGCCGCGCGAGATCGTCGGGCCGGATCTGCATGGCGCTTACGGTTTTTTTGCGGCTTGCAAACGGCGAATCAGTTGCGCGATTGCGTCGCTTTGCATCTCGCGCAGCAGGCGTTGCTCTTCGGCGTCCCGCGCGAGCACTTCGGTCTCGTTGAACGTGTACGAGCGCCGGACGACGATTTCGGCAGGCGGCAGCCAATCGAGTCCATCGGCGTCGTGAATGCGGAAGTTGACGCGCATCGCCAATGCGTATTCGCGGACGCTGCCCGCGGGCGAGAGCGACAGCACGTCTTTTTCATCGACGACCGGTGGAATGTCGAGAATCACCTGTGCCGCGGTCGGCGTTGCGGCCAGTTTTGCGCTGCCGGCGCCTTCGAGTGCGCGCTTCAATTCGGATTCGAACACCGGAGCGCCGGTGACGTTCACGTAGATCGACGAGAACGTGTAGGTCGCCTGACCGCGCAGGTGAAAGCCGCACGACGCGAGCGCGGCCGCGAAAAGAGCGGGCGCAACCGATCTAGACCACGACATTGACGAGCCGTCCCGGGACGACCTTGATGAACTTTACCGGACCCCCCCCGCCATGCCTCGCAACCTCCGGGGCAGCTCGGGCACGCTCCTTGATCTCGTCTTCGCTTGCATGCGCCGGCACGACCAGCTTGCCGCGGAGCTTGCCGTTGACTTGCAACACGAGCTCGACTTCGTCCTGTTTCAGCGCCTCGGCATCGACCGCAGGCCAGGGGGCATCCAGCAGATCGCCGAGCTTGGCGCTGAACCCGAGATCGCGCCACAACGTCCATGTCGTATGCGGAGCGATGGGGTAGAGCACACGTAACAGGATCGACAAGCCTTCGCGCCGGATTGCCGAGGCCTCTGCGCTGTCGCCCGAAGTCGCTTCCAGCGCATTCAATATCTTCATGCCGGCGGAAACGACCGTGTTGTATTTGATCTTCTCGTAGTCGTCGTTCGCCTGCTTCAGGGTCAGGTGGATTTCGCGCCGTGCTGCGTGCAACGCCGGATCCGAGGGCGTCGCCAGCGGCGCGCGCTCCGGCTCGCCGGCGTGCGCTTGCGCAAACGTCCACAGACGCCTGAGAAAACGTCCCGCGCCCTCGACGCCCGCATCGGACCACACTGCGGATTCTTCCGGCTTGCCCGCGAACATGACGTAAAGACGAGCCGTGTCGGCGCCAAACCTGTCGATGAGGGTCTGCGGATCGACGCCATTGCTCTCGGTCTTGCCCATCTTGCCGACGCCGCCGTATTCGACCGGTTGTCCGTCCAGCCTCCAAACTGCGTCGGTCGTCCGGCCTTCCGCGTCGTGGTGCACATCGACTTCCTCCGGCGGAATGTATTCGATGCCGCCCTTCGCGTTGCGGCGAAAGAAAATGTGATTCAGCAGCATTCCTTGCGTCATCAGGCGCGTGAAGGGCTCGTCTACCTTGACGAGCCCCATGTCCCGCATCACCTTGGTCCAGAAACGCGCGTAGAGCAGATGGAGGATGGCGTGCTCGATGCCGCCGATGTACTGATCCATCGGCATCCAGTAGTCGTTGCGCCCGTCGACCATCGTGACCGCGTCCGGATCCGTGTAGCGCATGTAGTACCACGACGAATCGACGAACGTGTCCATCGTGTCGGTCTCGCGCGCCGCCGGTCCGCCGCAGCGCGGGCAGGTCGTGTCGATGAAGTCGCGACGCTTAGCGAGCGGATTGCCGGTGCCGTCGGGAATGCAATCTTCCGGCAGTATGACCGGCAAATCTTTTTCGGGGACGGGAACGTCGCCGCACTGCACGCAGTGAACGATTGGAATCGGCGTGCCCCAGTAGCGCTGGCGCGAGATCCCCCAATCGCGCAAGCGAAAGGTGGTCTTCTTTTCGCCCAGCCCCATGGCGGCAAGATCGGCGGCGATCGCGTCGACTGCTTCGCGATAACGGAGCCCGTCGTATTTCCCCGAGTTCACGCAGTGCCCGCGCTCGCGGTCCTCGTACCACGATTGCCAGCCGTGGGTCGAGAACGTTTCGTCGTCGATATCGATCACTTGCCGGATGGGCAAACCATACTTTTTCGCGAAGGCGAAGTCGCGCTCGTCGTGTCCGGGAACGCCCATCACCGCGCCGTCGCCATAGCCCATCAGCACGTAATTCCCGACCCAGATCTCGATCTCCTCGCGGGTTAGCGGATGCCTGACGAACATGCCGGTTGGCATGCCGCGCTTTTCCATCGTCGCGAGCTCGGATTCGATGACGCTGCCGTGCCTGCAATCGTCGATGAATGCGGCGATCGTTGGATCGAGCTCCGCGGCTCGCGTTGCGATCGGGTGCTCGGCCGCGACCGCGCAAAAGGTGACCCCCATGATCGTGTCGACGCGCGTCGTGAACACGTGGAGCTTGCCGTCGCCGATCAGCGCGCCGGATCGATCGCGGATTCCATGCGGGAACGCAAAGCGCACCCCCACGCTCTTGCCGATCCAGTTGGCCTGCATCACCTTCACGCGCTCGGGCCATCCGGGCATCCTGTCGAGGTACGACAGGAGCTCGTCCGCGTATTGGGTGATCCGAAAGTAATACATCGGGATCTCGCGCTTTTCGACCGGCGCGCCGGAGCGCCAGCCGCGACCATCGATGACCTGCTCGTTCGCGAGCACCGTCTGATCGACCGGATCCCAGTTGACGATGCCGGTTTTCTTGTACGCGATGCCCCTCTCGAGCAGTTTCAGGAAGAACCACTGATTCCATTTGTAGTAGGCGGGATCGCAGGTCGCGAATTCGCGCGACCAATCGATCGCCCAGCCCATCGCGATGCACTGCTCTTTCATGTACCCGATGTTGTCGTGCGTCCACTTCGCGGGCGCTTCGCGGCTTTTCATCGCCGCGTTTTCGGCGGGCAGACCAAACGCATCCCAACCCATCGGCATCAGCACGTTGAAGCCGTTCATCCGCAAATACCGATACATGACGTCGTTGATCGTGTAATTGCGCACGTGTCCCATGTGCAGCTTGCCCGACGGATAGGGCAGCATCGAGACACAGTAGTACTTCGGCTTGTCGGGGCGCTCGGAAGCGCGATAGACGTCGGCGGCGCGCCAGGCGGCTTGCGCGGCCGTTTCGATGTCGCGGTGCTGATAGGGCTTCATGGTTGCGGTCGCCTTCGACGGCGGCTGATACAGCCGGGTCTCTCGGCGGCTCGAAATTATAGCGGCCGCCCCTTACCGGGCCGATGACGGACGCCGAATCGTCTCATTTCTGCACCAGGCGCTGTCACCTTTGCCCATCGTTCGATTTCCCCGCGCCTTGGAAGCGGCCAGAATGGCCCTCGTTTCGGGCGCGTCCTTGCGCGCCCGGCTTCAGGGAGAAAACGAATGAAACGGATCGTTACCGCAGCGCTCGCGCTCGGGATGCTTGCACTGTGCGCGAGCGCGGTCGGGCAGTCGCTTCGGGTCGGCAGCGTCACCGACACGCGCTTCGGGGATAGCTGGACGCTCGACGGTCCGGAGATGGCCAACACCCGGGCCAAGCTTCTCAACACGGCGAATTTCGGCGCGGGCGGCACCGTGTCGAAGGCGATCGCGATCACCGACACAGCCGGGACGGTGGGCTCGGTCACCGGGTCGCTGCTCGCAAATTTCGACGTCTTCTTCATTGGCTATCTGGACGACGCGAATGTGAACGCGTTCACGCCCGCCGAGCTGAGCGCGATGCAGGCGTGGGTCAACGGCGGCGGAACGAATCATCACGTGTGACGACAACAATTTCGACGCGGTGTGCGCCTCATTCGGCCATCCGGCGAGCAGCGGGAGCCCGGGCATCAATCCGACCGTTCCCACGGCGGCCGGCTCGGCGCACACGCTGTTCAACGGCCCGTTCGGAACCGTGACTGCCATCAACGAGGTCGGCACCCGAGGAGCCTTCACATCGACAACGGGCGCAACGGTGCTCGCGCAGGATTCCACGGCGGGGACCCCATTGCCGGTCGTGCTCGTTCAGCAGATCGGCGCGGGGCGCGTCGTATTCCTCGCCGACGTCGACCTGATCGCCAATGGGCTCTCAGGCGGCGCGACGATGACGAACCAAAACGATCAATTCCTCGGGAACCTCTTTGCATTCGTCGGCGGATTTGCCGCGGCGCCTGCGCCGGTGTTGCAGCCGGTCCCCGCGCTTTCGCCGGCTAACCTTGCCCTGCTCGTCCTGGTCATCGCGGCGATGGGAATCGGCGTGCGGCGCCGTATCGCGCGTCGATAGTCAGGCGTCGCGTCGCAGAGGTCGATCGCGCGTCGCCGGCGCCTTGCGCGTCGGCCACGTTCAGCGCTATGACGTCGGGACGCCGGCGATCAGCACCCAGATGCCGAGCGCCGCGAACAGCGATGCCGCGGCGATCCTGATCGCCTTGAACGGAATGCGGTCGGCGGCGAGGTTGCCGGCGAACACCACCGGGGCGTCTGCAGCCAGCATTCCGAGCGTTGTGCCCGCGACCACCGCGGTGAGCGATTCGAAGCGGGCCGCGAGCATCAGGGTCGCGATCTGCGTCTTGTCGCCCATTTCCGCGAAAAAGAATGCGACCGCCGTCACCGCGAACACGCCGAGATGCGTCGCGACGGGCGCCTCGTCGTCGGGTGAGTCAGCGCGTAGCGACCACACGGCCACGCCGAGAAACGATGCTGCGAGCAGCCATTTAAGAGCGTCTGGCGTGACTGCGCTGCGAATCCAACTGCCGATCGCGCCGGCGATCGTGTGATTGAGAAGCGTCGCCACGAGAATACCCGTGATGATGGGCCACGGCCGACGGAACCGCATGGCGAGCATCAAGGCGAGCAACTGCGTTTTATCGCCGATTTCGCCGAGCGCGACGGCGATCGCCGAAACAGCGAAGGCTTCCACGGATGAGGATGCATCCCGCGCATGTTGGCGCAGGACGAAGGTGCGAGGACGGTGATTGTATCGAGTCGATGCTGACGCGCCGTCGATCGGCACGCGCCGCTCCCCGGTATGGGAATCGGAGCCGCCGTCGTGCCGGGGGGATAATGAGCGCCTATGGGAAGTCGTTCGATGATGCGGGATGAAGCGGTTTCTTCGCGGTGGGGCCGCCTGGCGTGCGTTTTCGGCTTGCTGGCCCATGCCGCGATCGTGGGCGCGGCGCCGGTCAAAACGCCGCACGTCGAAGCGGAGCTCATTTCGGAGGACGCCGCGCTGGTCCCGGGCCGTCCAGCCACGGTTGCGTTGCGGCTCGCGATCGAGCAGGGGTGGCACACGTATTGGCGCAACCCCGGCGATTCCGGCCTTCCCACCACGATCGACTGGAAGCTTCCGGCCGGGTTTCGCGCCGGCGCGATCCAATGGCCCGCGCCCATGGCGGTGCACGTGGGACCCCTTGTGAATTACGGGTACGAAGGAACCGTTCTTCATCTCGTGAGCCTCGATGTTCCGAGCTCCGCGAAATCTGGCAGCACCGCCGATTTGACGGCGCGCGCCGACTGGCTGGTGTGCAAGGAGACCTGCATCCCCGATGGCGCCGATCTCAAGCTCACGCTGCCGATTGCCGAACGCACAGCGGAGAACTCGCAATGGGCCTCTGCCTTTGCCGCTGCACATGCCGCGTTGCCGCAACGATTGAAAAGCGAATGGCGCGTCGAAGCGCGCGGCGATGGCAAGACGATTCGTCTGACCTTGGCGCCATCGTCCGGCATTCCGGCGCCCGGGGCGCTGCACTTTTTTGCGAATGCCGAAAATCAGATCGAGCCATCGGTGCCCCAATCGCTCGATCGTGGCGCCGATGGCCTCTACGCATTGACGCTGCCCGTCGCGCATCGGTTTGCCGGCGGCCTGACGACGCTCGCCGGTGTGGTCACGGCGAGCGACGGCTTTGCGAACGGCGATACGCGCGTGAAAGCGATCGCGGTCGACGTCCCGTTGACGGGCACCGTTGTCGCAGGTCCCAAGCCGGCGTTCGACGATGCGACGAACGCCGCGGTAATCGCGCCGCCTTCTTCACTGACACTCGGCGCCGCGGTGTTGCTTGCACTCGCCGGTGGGCTGGTCCTCAACTTGATGCCATGCGTCTTTCCGATTTTGTCGATCAAGGCCTTGTCGCTCACGACCTCGGCGCATGACGACCGGCGCGCGTCGCGTCGATCCGGCGCGATGTTCGCTGTCGGTGTCGTGCTGACCTTCGTCGCGCTGGCATTTCTGCTGCTGGCACTGCGCGCGGCAGGCGAGCAAGTGGGATGGGGCTTTCAGCTCCAGTCGCCGGCGGTCGTCACAGCCCTTGCCGTATTGTTTTTTGTTCTCGCGCAGAACCTTTCGGGCGTGTTCGAATTCGGCTCGTTGTTGCCTGACGTGGCCGGTCTGCACGTTCGCAATCGCAATGCCGATGCCGTTCTGTCCGGCGTGCTCGCCGTGATCGTTGCGTCGCCGTGCACCGCGCCGTTCATGGGTGTTGCCCTCGGCTACGCGCTCGCGCAACCCAGCGCTGCGACATTCGCCGTGTTCGTCGCGCTCGGGATCGGCATGGCGCTGCCGTTTCTGCTGTTGTCGTGGTTTCCCGGATGGCGAAAGATATTGCCGCGGCCCGGCGCGTGGATGACCCGCTTGAAGCAAGTGCTGGCGTTTCCGCTGTACGCGACCGTCGCGTGGCTCGTCTGGGTGATCGGCGCACAAGTGGACAACGACGCGGTCGTGCGCTTGCTGGCAACGCTTCTGATCATCGCGTTCGCGCTGTGGGCATGGCGAACGTTTCGAAGCGGTGCCGCGCGCGTTTGGAGCGTCGCCGCCGCTGCGGCGGCCGTTTGCGCCATCGTCATCGCGTGGCCGTTGCTGCGCATCGACGCTGCGGCGAACGCCGCAGTGCCGTCGTCCGCCGCGCTTTCACGCAGCGATAGCGGATGGATACCGTATACGCCGGCCCGCGTTGCCGATCTGACCAGCGCCGGCCGTGCGGTATTCGTCGACTTCACCGCCGCTTGGTGCGTGACGTGTCAGGTCAACAAACGGCTGGTATTGAACGACGCCGGCGTTCGCGATGCGTTTGCGCGCAAGAACGTCGCACTCGTCCGCGCCGACTGGACCCGCCGCGATCCGACGATCACGCGCGCGCTCGGTGCGCTCGGTCGCAACGGCGTGCCCGTGTACGTGCTCTATCGACCGGGCCGCGAGCCGCTGCTGCTGCCGGAAGTGCTGCAAACGAAAGTCGTCGAAGACGCGATCGCCGCGTTGTGAGCCGCTGTTACGGGTGGCTGGTTCGTCCCGCCTCTTCTGCCAGGCGAATGCGTTCCTCGAGACCGGGATGGGTGCCCAAGTAGCGCGCGAGCGGATCGTTCGCGTCGGCGGTGTGCCGCTCCTGCGCGAAGCGGCGAAACAAACGGGCGAGCAACTTGGGCGAGCGGCCATGTCGCGAAAGGTGCTCGTACGCGTAGCGATCCGCTTCGAGCTCGAACTGGCGCGAATAGCCGGCGTTCAGCAAAGCGGCGGGCATCGCGGCGGCGAGAAACGTCATCCCCGCCGCATCGCCCGCGATGGCGGTGATCAATACGGCAATCCCGGATTTTTGAAGCACGAGCCGCATCGCATGTTGATAGCGCAGATGACCGAGCTCGTGCGCAAACGCGGCAAGCAGCTCGTCGTCATCCGCAACGAATTTCACCATCTCGTCGGTGACCACGACGGTGCCGCCGGGCAGCGCGAACGCGTTCGGACCGCCCAGGCGGCGAAATTCGAGGTCGACGTCGTCGAGGCCAGGCTCGCCGTCGATGAACGCTGCGAACTTGCGCTCGATTTCCTGGCGACGAGCCGCCGGTAGTTGCGACGGCTTGGCAAACGTCGCATCGATCGTCTTCAAAGCCTGGGTGCCGATTGCTTGCTCGATTCGCGGGCTGATGCTGCGCGCGACCGGCTCGGCCGCCAAAGGAAGGACGTCGACGACGATGAGCCATACCAGCGCGGCGGTCAGCAACACGGCCCCGATCGCGGCCGACCAACGCGACTCGAGCCAGAACGCCGAACGCGCGACCGCGTCTTGCGTCGGCCATAGCAATTCCATGGCATCGCGGTCGTCCGATTCGATGGCCGCGCCACCGGGCAACATCAGCCTTCGCGGCACGCCGGGAAGCGGCGCATCGACGCGGACGTCGGATTGGGCGACGACGGCGCGCGTGCCGCCGTCGACGATCGCGAGCCTTGCGTTTTCGATCTCGACGACGATGGGACGGCCAATGGCGCTACGCCCGTCGTAGAGGATCCCGTCGAACGCATTCAACATCGGCAGCCGAGTGTGCGGATCATAGCGACACGTCCACGTCGAAGAGATCGCTCACCTCCGAACCGGTCGCCGTCGCGCGGGAAGACACGCCGCTCGAATAGGTTTCGAGCGGTGCGTTGGCGCGCGCGTAGAGATTGTCTGCGCGATAGGCCGCAACGCGTATTGTTGCCCACGCCGTTGCGATACCGAGCGTCGCGAGGACGACCGCGATATTGGAAACGTAGAGCCAGGCGAGCCGCCTCGCGCGAAGGGTGCCGCGAAGCCGCATTGGACCGATGATCGTCGCATTCGCCATGAGATTCAGCGTGCGCGATCGGATATAAGCATACACGGCGACGTAGACGACGTAGATGACCGCAATGAGGGCAAGGCCGGCGATGGAAGTCTCTTCGGCGGGCGGCGTCGACGCGTTGGCTCCCGCCGACAATGCGATGCCGGCGCCGATGAGAACGGCGAATGCGCCAAGCAGGATCAATCCAGCGAATAGATAGGTGAGGACGAACCCGCCCGCCTGCAGGTCGGTTGCGAAATGCGTTGCGCCATACCGGTGCTGCGCGATGATGAAACGCGCGCGGCGCATCCGGTACCACGGATAGGCGAGTCCGAACGTCGCGATCGACAACACGGCGCCGCCAACGAAGACCCACGCCGCTTCACGAACGCCGCCGTCGAATGCGAAGGCGATGTTGCGGTAGGTCGAATTGCGCGCGTTGAAGCGCGCCGCCGCAATGACGATCCACGGCGACAACACGAGCAGCAGCGCAATGAAGACCCACTGGATCGCCGGGACGAAATGGCCGCTCAACGCGAATCCACCGAACAGCAGAAGCGCCAGAACCCGTCCGCGCAGAATCGCGAGCGGCGACGCACGATAGTCGAAGCCCGACCCGTCGAGCTTCGTATGCGCATAAAGATAACGCCGTTTGCGCACTTTTCCCCATGCCGAATAGACGCCCAGCGTGACAAGCGACAGGCACAGGCTGATGATCCAGATGCGAAAATATTCGCCTGCGCGACCGGTGAAGGTAAAGCGGAACAGGTTCTCGTTGGGGTCGGGCGCGGCCATGCGGTCGGCGCGAGAAAGTAATGCGCCGATTCTAGCTTGCGTCGTTCGAAATTATGACGTTCGCATGCGGAAAAAACGTTGCATTCGATGCAGGGGTTGGAGATGTGCAACAAGTCGCCGCGGGTCTATCGATATTCGATCATCGCCTCGCAAACACTATTTCCATTTCGCGCCGAAACGCGATGGCCGGCGCATTTTCGTCGTAGGCGACGTCCTCCCAGCGCAACCGTTGATGCGCGTGGATCGCGCGTTTCAACTTCATTCCGTGCGCTAGGCCGAGCGGCAGACTATTCGCGTCGCGGGACGCGCGGGCCGGCCGTAACGAGCCATAGACGGTAAACCCTCCTTCGCCATCGAGCGTTTCCCCCGCCGCGAGCTCCCTCTTCGCCGTCGACACGACGTCGGCATTCCATTCGACCGGCTGTCCGGTCGGTTCGCTACGAACGCCGATCGATGCAATCGTGATTCCAAGCTCGAGCCCGATCGCGTGGTACGGCTTGTACATCGCTGAATAGCGTCCGGAGGGATCGGTCGAGAAACCGTATTCGCGAAAGCAGCGTCGCACGTAGCCTTCGCCCGCAGAATCGCCGGCGCGAAACGTCACATAAACGCCCCAGCGAAGATCGCGAAACACCGGTCGGCCATCGCGCTCGACGCTTGATGTCACCTCGACCTGGCCTGCGTGGTGCAGGCATCCACCCTCCGTCGCAGGGCGCAGCACGCGCGGCAGATCGTCGACGCCGCAGGGTGGAAACGAGAGTCCTTCGGGCGCCGGAATGAGCCCCGTCGCATTGGCCACGGCCGCCATTTCGATGGCGCTTTTGGTGCCGTCGAGAAACGAGTTGAACATCTGCGCGTTGAAGTCGCCCGCGGCAACGTCTTCCGGCGTGAAACCGTAGTGCGGCCACACCGTCGCGGGCGTCGACTCGTGATACGCGGGCAGATATTTGGTGCCTTTCCCCGCGGCGACGACCTCGAAACCGGCGGCGCGGCACCAATCGACCATCTCGCAAATCAACGCCGGCTGATCGCCGTAGGCAAGCGAGTAGACGACGCCTGCTTCATGCGCGCGTTGCG
>DASXPO010000131.1:0-6936 GCA_036493535.1 Casimicrobiaceae bacterium | reverse complement strand
GATCTCGAAACGGCGATCGCCTACGCGAAGATGTTGCGCGACTATCCATTGTTCTGGTAGGAGGAAGCGAGCGATCCGCTCGACTTCCATTTGCAGGCGACGCTCGCGCAGTTCTATCCCGGCCCAATGGCGACCGGCGAGAACCTCTTCAGCCACCAGGACGCGCGCAATCTGGTTCGTTACGGCGGTATGCGCGCGGATCGCGATTGGCTGCAGCGGCCCACCACCGCCGGCTTCGAGCCAGCCGATCCCGACCTTGTCCGAAGTGACGTTGCTAGCGCTCGCGTTGCTGGTTGCCGCACTTGGGGTTGCTGGGGTCGGGCGCAAACGATAGCTCCGCTTGCATCGTCGCCCGCTCGCCTGCGCTATCCGCGCGGGCGAGGGGCCACGGCGCAATGGCTCGACTCCATGCCGGGTCCTTCGCCGAACTGGCCCGTCACGAACGAATGCTTTCCGAAAATGCGTACGTCAGCAAGGGTCCGATAGCGCCACCGAACGACCGCTCCCAGCAACTTTGCGGTGCGGCCGGTGCTGGGGCGGAGAGTTGCAAGCGACCGCGTTACCGAAGGTCGCTTAGTGCGTGCTGATCGGACGACCCGGGCCTCAGTGCCCCGCGCCGCAGGTCAGGCTCGTGGCGCCACTCGCCTGCGCGCCAAGCGAATTCGGATTTGCGTGCAGGCAGGGGAGCCACGTCAAGGCAACGCCGGCAGCGGACAGTTGATCCGCCGCGACACGCTGCAGCTTCACGGCGTCGCCGGGGCTGATGCCAAGGTCGGCCGCTGCTTGCTCGTTCGCGCCGAACGACCACGGGCTGATGCCGGAAATCTCACCGAAGATCAGCAGCGCATTCAGGTATGAACCGTACTTGCTCGCGTGCAGGTAGTCGAGCCACCACAGATTGATTTTGTCCTTCGGTACCGCATCCGCATACGTTCCGTCGGCGCCGTAGAAGCCGTCGCGCTTGGCGACGCCACTGTCGAGCGCTCGCTGGAAGGCGTCGCCGACGGGGATCACGCCGGCGAAGCCCGGATTCGCCTGCGCCTTGGCGGCGAACGTCGCGTGCAGGTCGGCGGTCATCGCGCTGAGGCCGGCATCTTCGTAGTAGAGCGTGTCGGGATAGCCGTCCGGAAAAGCCGGGTCGCTTGTGTCCACGATCGGGCGACCGTCGGGCACCGCGGGATAGTCGTCGTCTGGAACCGTCGCGAGGTGCGGGAACACCATGTCCGGGCGTGCCCATGTCTGCGTCAGGTAGACCTTCGCGTTCGCGTTCGCGTTCGGATTCGCGGGAACCGCGCGCAGCGTGTTGTTGTTGCACGACGACTGCGTTCCACCGGCCGCGACGCAGTTGTCCACGCTGCCATAGATCGCCGTGTACATCGCGCGCTCGCGGTAGCTCTCCGCAGCTCCGACGTGCACGTATTTCTCGATCTTGTCCGCGTACGCGCTGAATTGCGGAATGTTGGCGTTGCTGCCGCGCCCCGCCGGCAGCGCCGCGTCGCTCTGCTCCTGGATGACGACAACGTCCCAGCGCTGGTTCGCGATGTTGCCGCGCAGGTCCCAGTCGGCGTTTGCGGTGTTGAGATAGTGGCCGCGCAGCGTCGCGGCGTTGCGCGCCGACATGTGGACGTCGAATTCGACACCGGCCTGGTCTGCCAGCTGCTTGAAGATGCCCGGCACGCCGCCCCACGGATGCGGCTCGTAGACGTTCGCGCCCGTCGTGTCGGTGAAGTTCGGGTCGGGCAGGTCCGGTCGCGGTCGCGTCATGTCGTCGACATTGGCGATGTTGTAGCTCATCACTGGATCGACGCGGCCGAACGTGTAACTGTTGCCGACGAACACGATCGACTGCGACGCGGCGTGCGCGGCCGCCGCGGCGAGCGTGAGAAGAGTCAGCAGAATGGCGCGATGCATGGCTTCCTCCGAAGGTCAAACGCGCGTGCGGCGTTTTGTGAGATCAGTCTAGCAGCATGCGCTGGAAAAAATTCGGCGTTACGGTGTAACCTACGACGCTCGATGAGCAGCGAGCGCGCACAAAGCGTCATCGGCGCTCATCGCCGCGCTTTCTGCTGTCTCAATCCAATCACAAACGAGTAGGAGACATCCTATCGTGGCCGTGTCTGAAAACGCATCGCTTCGAGGTACGTTCCCGATTGCGCCGACGCCTTTCACCGAATCGGGCGAGCTCGACCTCGAGAGTCAGAACAGGGTGCTCGATTGCATGATCGAACAGGGAGTCGATGGCATCTGCATCCTCGCCAACTACTCGGAGCAGTTCCTGCTCTCGGACGACGAGCGCGATACGCTGATGGATGCCTGCCTCGCGCATGTCGCCGGCCGTGTCCCGGTCATCGTCACCTGCAGTCATTTCAGCACGCGCATCGCCGCGGCTCGCGGCAAAAAGGCGGCACAGGCCGGGGCCGCGATGCTTATGCTGATGCCGCCGTATCACGGTACCGGACTGCGCGCCGCTGAGAAGGGCATCATCGAGCATTTCGCGCGGGTTGCCGACGCGGCGATGATTCCGATCATGATCCAGGATGCCCCGTTGAGCGGCGTGTCGCTGTCGGTGCCGTTCCTGGTCAAGCTCGCGCGCGACGTGCCCGGCGTTCGTTATTTCAAGATCGAAGTGCCAGGCGCTGCGGCCAAGCTGCGCGGGCTCATCGAGGCAGGCGGCGATGCGATCCAGGGCCCTTTCGATGGCGAAGAATCGATCACGCTCATGGCCGATCTCGACGCGGGTGCGACCGGCACGATGCCGAGCGCGCTTCTACCCGATCTGATTCGGCCGATCGTCTTCGAGCACCTGGCGGGGCACCGCAGCGAGGCGGCGAAGCGCTATGCCCGTGTGCTGCCGCTCATCAATTTCGAGAACCGGCAGTGCGGCTTGCGCGCCACGAAGGTCGCGATGATGGAAGGCGGCGTAATCCGCAGCGATGCGGTGCGCCATCCGCTCGAGCCGCTGGATCCGGCCACGCGAGCAGCGTTGCTGGAGCTCGCTCGTGAAGTCGATCCGCTCGTGTTGCGTTGGGGGAAGTGATCGCGGCGCGTATCACTTGATTGAAGGTCGATAGGGAATAGCCGTGAAAGAGCGCCTGACGACTGCACAATGCCTGCCTGTCGATACTTCGCGGGCGACGCTTATCGGCCGAGTGTGGTCCCCTGCGGTTGCCGGACCGATTGTCGCCGTCGTGCGCGATGACGGACTCTACGATCTATCGCACCTCGCGCCGACGGTATGCGATGTGCTCGAACTCGACGATCCCGTCACAGCGATTCGCAGTTGCGAAGCACTGCCGCGCATCGGCGATCTTGCCGCGGCCCTCGCAAATTCATCGGAGCGCGATCGTGACATCCATTCGCCGTGGCTGCTCGCGCCTTGCGACCTCCAGGCGATCAAGGCAAGCGGCGTGACGTTCGTTTCGAGCATGCTCGAACGCGTCATCGAGGAGCAGGCGCGCGGCGACCCCGTGAAGGCCGAAGTCGTGCGCCGGTCGATCGTCGCGGTCATCGGCGACAACCTGTCCGCTGTTCGCCCGGGCTCTCCCGGAGCGGCGCGGCTGAAGGAAGTTCTGATCGAACAGCGGGCGTGGTCGCAGTATCTCGAGGTCGGTATAGGTCCGGACGCCGAGATATTCACCAAGTCCCAGCCGATGTCGGCCGTCGGACTGGGCGCGGACATCGGTCTGCATCCGAAATCGACGTGGAACAATCCCGAGCCCGAGATCGTTCTCGCGGTGAACGCTCGCGGTCGGACGGCGGGTGCAACGCTCGGCAACGACGTCAACCTCCGCGACTTCGAGGGCCGCAGCGCTCTTCTCCTCGGCAAGGCGAAGGACAACAACGCGTCGTGCGCGATCGGGCCTTTCATTCGACTTTTTGACGACAGCTTCGGCATCGACGATGTGCGCCGGTGCGAGCTCGCTATGCGAGTCGACGGGCCCGATGGATTTGTGCTGGACGGATCGAGCTCGATGCACAAGATCAGCCGCGATCCGCTGGATCTGGTGTCGCAGGCAATCGGTCCCAACCATCAGTACCCCGACAGCCTGATGCTCTTCCTGGGCACGATGTTTGCGCCCACCAAAGATCGGCTCGTGCCGGGTGAGGGATTCACGCACGTCATCGGCGACATCGTGACCGTATCCACACCGCTGTTGGGTGCGCTGGTGAACCGCGTCGATCACGCCGACAAGATTGCGCCGTGGACGTTTGGAACCACCGCTCTGATGCGCAATCTCGCGAAGCGCGGACTTCTCTGACTTCGCTGCTTATCCCGGTTTGGAGTCACTCATGACCACGAGCACATTTCGCAACTACATCGCAGGCGATTGGGTTGCCGGCGTCACCGCGATCGCCAACCGCAACCCATCGGACGTCAAAGACGTCATCGGCGAATACGCGCAGGCCGATGCGGCGCAGGCGCGCGCTGCGATAGCCGCCGCAAAGGACGCGTTTCCGGCGTGGTCGAACGGCTCCATTCAGGAACGCGCGAATATCCTCGACCGCGCCGGCCACGAAATTCTGGCGCGCAAGGACGAGCTCGGCAGGTTGCTCTCCAGGGAGGAGGGGAAGACGCTTCCCGAAGGTATCGGCGAAGCGATGCGCGCCGGCTATATCTTCAAGTTTTTCGCCGGAGAAGTCGTACGGCTCGCAGGAGAAAAATTGCCGTCGGTGCGTCCAGGAGTCGAAGTGGAGATCACGCGCGAGCCGCTCGGCGTCGTGGGGCTCATCACGCCGTGGAATTTTCCGATTGCAATTCCTGCGTGGAAGATCGCCCCCGCGCTGGCCTATGGCAACACCGTCGTGATGAAGCCCGCGGAGCTCGTGCCGGGTTGCGCCTGGGCGCTCGCGGACATTCTGGCGAAGGCGGGGCTGCCGGCGGGCGTATTCAATCTCGTCATGGGTAAAGGCTCGATCGTAGGCGAAACGCTCGTCACGAATCCGGACGTCGCGGCCATCAGCTTTACAGGCTCGGTGGAAACAGGTCGCGCGATCGCAGCCAAGGCGACCGCGCGGATGGCGAAGCTGCAACTGGAGATGGGCGGCAAGAATCCGCTGATCGTGTTGGACGATGCGGACCTCGCGATCGCCGTGAATTGCGCCGTGCAGGGCGCGTATTACTCGACCGGGCAGCGGTGTACCGCGTCGTCGCGGCTGATCGTCACTGCGGGCATCCACGACCGGTTTGTCGAGGCGATGAAGGTGAAGCTCGCCGCACTCAACGTCGATGATGCGCTCGCGCCGGGGACAGACATCGGCCCGGTCGTCGATCAAACCCAACTGGGCACCGACCTCAAGTACATCGATGTCGGCAAGAGCGAGGGGGCCGTGCTCTCGTACGGAGGGGAGCGAATCCAGCGCTCCAAGGACGGCTACTATCTCGCGCCGGCGCTATTCACCGAGGCCACCAATGCGATGCGCATTGCACGCGAGGAGATCTTCGGCCCCGTCGCTTGTGTCATCCGGACGAACGATTACGACGAGGCACTTGCATTGGCGAATGACACGCCCTTTGGGCTGTGCTCGGGAATCGTGACGACGTCGCTCAAGCACGCGGCGCACTTCAAGCGCCATGCGCAAGCCGGAATGGTGATGGTCAACGTGCCTACCGCCGGCGTCGATTATCACGTGCCGTTCGGCGGTCGGAAGGGATCGAGCTACGGGCCGCGCGAGCAGGGCCGCTACGCGGCGGAGTTCTTCACGACCGTCAAGACTGCATACATCGCGCCTTGAGCGTTCTGCGTTTCGAATCGACTATAGGTACTTGACGTAGACCGAGTGCTCGGTCGTGTAGAAGCTCATCGCCGACGGACCCACCGAGTACGCGCCCACGCCTGAATGCTTGATTCCGCCGAACGGCATGTGATTGTCGGGAATCGTTCCGTGGTTCACATGGAGCATCCCGTTCTCGCTCTCATCGATAAAGCGTTGGATCACGCGGTTGTCGTTGGAGAAAAGCGCCGACGTGAGGCCATAATCGACGCCGTTCAGGATGTCGATCGCTTCATCCACGGTGTCGTAGTCGAGCACCGAGATCACCGGTCCAAAGATTTCGTTGCGCGCCACATCCATTGTGGGCTTTACGTTCGCGAGAACCGTCGGTGCGTAGAAGTACCCCGACGCGAGTGACGCAACCTTCGCGGGCCGACCGCCGATCTGCGCAGTCGCGCCTTCGGCGATGCCCATGTCGACCATCGCCGTGACTGTTTTGAGCTGGCGCTCATTGGTGAGCGGACCCATTTGCACACCCGGCTGCAGCCCGTCTCCGAGCACGATGCCCTGCGCGCGTTCGCAAAGCCCGTCGAGGACCGTATCGCGCAGGCCTCTTTGCACGATCACGCGACTGATCGCCGTGCAGCGCTGGCCGGCACACATGTAGGCGGCATTCGCTATTTGGTCGAGCGTCCCGGCGACATCGTCGGTGTCATTGACGATGGCCGCGTTCTTTCCGCCCAACTCGAGCGAAATCTCTGCGAGATTCTGCGCTGCCGCTGCGTAAATCTTCTTCCCTGTCGCAACCGATCCGGTGAACGTCACGCCGTCGACGCCTGGCGTCGTCAGAAGTCGTGAAGCGACCGCGCCATCGCCGAGCACGAGCTGCAGCAGTCCGTCCGGCAGAATGCCGCGGGCGACTTCGGCGACGAGGCACGCGGTCGCCGGCGTGAACTCGGATGGCTTGACGATGATCGCGTTTCCGAAAACGAGCGCCGGTGCAATCTTGCGCATCGGGGTCAGGATCGGAAAGTTCCACGGCGTGATCGCCGCAATGACACCACGCGGCCGGTGGTTCACCATGTTGCGGATGCCGGGCCGTGCCGACGGCATGAGCTCGCCCTGCAGGCGCGCTGCGAGGCTCACCATCAGCCGCGCCTCGCCGCAGGCCTTCGCGACTTCGCCTCTTGCCTCCTGGAGCGGTTTTCCCTGTTCGAGCGTGAT
>DASXPO010000130.1:0-1805 GCA_036493535.1 Casimicrobiaceae bacterium | reverse complement strand
CACGGCGCCGATGGTCGGCGAGCGCGACGAAGCGATCCTGAATCGCACCTGGCGTCCGGCACTTTCGATCATCGGCGCAGATGGATTGCCGTCGATTGCGGACGCCGGCAATGTGTTGCGTCCACGCACTTCTCTCAAACTTTCGCTGCGGCTGCCTCCGACGGTCGACGCCGAGCGCGCAACACAGGACATGAAGGCGCTGCTCGAATCCGATCCGCCGCATGGTGCCGTCGTTGGCTTCGAAGCCGATCAGGCGGCGACCGGATGGAACGCGCCCGCAACGGCGCGATGGCTCTCTGCTGCGCTCGAATCCGCGTCGCAGGCACACTACCGTAAAGCGGCCGCTGCGATGGGCGAGGGCGGCACGATCCCGTTCATGGCGATGCTTGGCCGGCACTTTCCCGCCGCGCAATTTCTGATCACCGGCGTGCTCGGTCCACAGTCGAATGCGCATGGCCCGAACGAGTTTCTTCACATTCCATACGCGAAGAAGCTGACGGCGTGCGTGGCCGATATTATCGCCGCACACGGGGCGCGCAGCTGATTCGAGATACGTTCTAGCCTTCGCTCATTGCCGCGATCGGTTCGACCGGTATCAGGTCGAGCACGCCGGCGGCATGTCGGCGCAATAGCAGCTTCGTGACGTCGACGTCGAACTGTGGTCGCGGCGGTGTCTCGAGCAGCGCGCCGAGGTCGCCGTCGTCGTGCGCCGTTCCCAGCCAGCACCAGTCCTTTAACACGTGCACCTCCGTCCGCTCCGAGAAAAGGTCGTGCTCGCGAAACAGCGCCGGGCCGACATACGGCCAGCGTGGAATCGCGAATCGCTGCAGCGCACACTGGAGACGCGCATCGTGCGCGGCAAGCGCCTCAGCGCCCTCACAAAATCCGTTGCAGCGTTTCAGCTGGCGTTGAAAGCACGGGCCACTCTTGCGCCGGTCGAGGCCAAGCCGGCGCCAGCAAAGTCGATGCTCGACTGCGAGGCTGCGCAGCGCTTCTCGCGCCGTCTGACGTGAAGAGAATGGGCCGAACGAACCGGCGAGATCGCGGGACTCGGTCGCATCGGCGCGGACGAACATCGGTGCGCCATCGCTTGCGAGCATCAGGACGCCGGCTTCGATCTTGCGCCGCAGCGTTCGATTGTGATGCGGCATTCGGTCTTTGACGAGTATCGCTTCGCGAAGAAGTGCGCCGAACTCGCCTGCGGTCGGCTCGAATTCGATGCGGCGAATTTCCTGCGACAAGCGGAGATCGGTTTCGCTTCGCCAATCGCTTGAAAAATGCGCCGCCACGCGGTCGCGGATGTTGACGCTTTTTCCGATGTATAGCGGCAGCGCGTTTTCGCCGTAGAAAAGATAGACGCCCGGCGCCTCGGGCAGCATGTCCAGCGTGTCCTCGGGCAGTTGCGGCGGCAGGCTCGCAATGCGCAGCGCTTCTCTTGCCGCCGCTTCGATCGAGTCATCCTGGAAGTGGCGATAAAGCGCCTGGACGAAGTCCCAGATCGCGCGAGCGTCCGCGAGCGCGCGATGGCGATCGACGACACAAAGTTGATGGCGCTCGATCAACGCATCGAGATGGTGGGCCTGCGCTTGCGGAAACAATCGGCGTGACAACTTCACCGTGCAAAGCACGCGCGCGGTGAACGTACGCTCGACGCGCGCGAACTCGTGCTTGAGAAAGCCGTAATCGAAGCGCGCGTTGTGGGCGACGAATAGACATCCGTCGAGCAGCGCTCGGACTTCGCGGGAGAGCGATGCAAAGCTCGGCGCCTCGCCGATCATCGAATCGGTGATCCCGGTCAGCGCCGC
>DASXPO010000129.1:0-3144 GCA_036493535.1 Casimicrobiaceae bacterium | reverse complement strand
GGCGAACACGCTCCGATGGCGTCCTTCGCCGACATCGAGCGTCAATTTCAAGAGCTTGTCGGCGCCGCTGACGGCTTCGGCGTTGATGATCCGCGCGACGCGCAAGTCGATCTTGGCGAAATCGTCTATACCGATCGTCGCTTCAAGCGACGACGAAGGCTTGATTTCCGGAGCAGCAGGCCCCCCTGTGGCCGCGCCCTTTGGACCTTCCAGCAGCGCATCGATCTGCTTAGGCTCCACGCGCGAAAGCAAATGGGTATACGGCGCGATTTTCGTCGGCTCTTTCCACGCGTCGGACCAGAGGAAGTCGCGGTCAAGTCCGAAAAAATCGCGCGCGACGCGCGAGGCGGTCGCCGGCAACACCGGCGCGAGGAGCACGGTCAACAGTTGAAAGCCCTGCAGCGATTGCGAGCAAATGGTCTGCAGTGCAGCCCGCTTTGCCGGGTCCTTTGCCAAAAGCCACGGTTGTGCCGCGTCGAATGCCTCGTTAATACGGTCGGCGATTCGCATCGCGTCACGCAACACCCGCCCGTACTCGCGCGCTTCGTAATTGGCGCGTGCCGCCTCCGCTTCCATTTGCGCGATCGTCATTCGATTGGCGCGTTCGGTCTCCGTCTCGGTCGGCATCGCGAGGTTGCCCCCGAAGTGCTTGATGATGAAATTCGCGGCACGACTCGCGATGTTCACGTACTTGCCGACGAGGTCGCTGTTAACCCGCGCAATGAAATCGTCGGGATTGAAATCGAGATCCTCGACTTTTCCATTCAACTTCGCGGCGAGGTAATACCGCAGCCACTCCGGATTGAGACCGAGGTCGAGATAGACGTCGGGACTGATGCCGGTGCCGCGCGACTTCGACATCTTCTCGCCCGAGAACGTGATAAAGCCGTGGACGAAGACGTTGTCGGGAACTTTGTACGGCGGGCCCGCGAACTTGAGCATCGCCGGCCAGAACAGCGTGTGGAAATAGACGATGTCCTTGCCGATGAAATGGTACTGGTCGACATTCGGATCCTGCAGGAACTGCGCGAAGTCGATGCCGCGACTCGTCAAATGCGCCTCGAGGCTCGCGAGATAGCCGACCGGCGCGTCGAGCCATACGTAAAAAAACTTTCCCGGCGCATCGGGAATCGGGATTCCAAAATAGGGCGCATCGCGCGAGATGTCCCAATCAGCGAGCCCTTTGTCGTCCGGTTCGGAGCCCAGCCATTCGCGCGCCTTGTTGGCGACTTCCGGCTGCAATCGACCGTCTTGTGTCCACGCGCGCAGAAAATCGACGCAGGCGGGGTCCGATAGCCTGAAAAAGAAATGATCCGACGTCTTGAGCACCGGCCGAGCGCCCGACAGCGTCGAATACGGATCGATCAGATCAGTCGGCGCATAGACCGATCCGCAAACCTCGCACGCGTCGCCGTACTGATCCTTGGCGCCACAGACCGGGCACGTGCCCTTGATGTAACGATCAGGCAGGAACATCGCCTTGACCGGGTCGTAGAACTGCTCGACCGCCTTCGAGTAGACGAATCCCGCCGTCTTCAAACGCCGGTAGATGTCCTGCGAAAGTTCGACATTCTCCGGCGAATCGGTCGAATGCCAGTGATCGAAGCTGAGATGAAATCCTTTGAGGTGCTTCGGACGGGTCGCCCCAATCCGCTCCACCAGTGCTTCCGGCGTGATGCCCTCCGCCGCTGCTTTCAGCATGATTGCCGCGCCATGCGCGTCGTCGGCGCAAACGAAATGCACGGTATGCCCTTGCATCCTTCGAGCGCGCACCCAGATGTCAGCCTGGATGTACTCCATGATGTGCCCGATGTGGAACGGACCGTTGGCATAGGGCAGCGCTGTCGTGACGAACAACGTTCGGCCTGTGGAGGACGCCATTGGGACGAGAGACCTTGCGAGAGGCAGGGTAAATCATAAATAGTAGCAAAGGGTGGCCGCCCAGGACGGAGGCGGGCAGCCGTTCGGATAAAATTGCGAATGCCGTTCAATTCATACGCGCGTTTTCGCGGAGCCTTCGATGCTGTTGTCCGACACTGATGTCACCCTCGCTCTCAAAGGCGTCGTCGATCCCAATACCGGAAAGGACCTCGTCACCGGCAAAGCGCTGAAGAGCGTACGTGTCTCCGGCGACGAAATCGCGATCGAGATTCAGCTCACCTATCCGGCGAAAAGCCAGCATGATTTGATCCGCAAGCTCGTGCAGGACGCCATCGCTTCAGTGCCGGGCGCCCGCCGTGTCGCAGTCAGCATCAGCCACAAGATCGTTTCGCATGCCGTGCAGCGCGGCGTGAAGCTCGTTCCAGGCGTCAAGAACGTCGTCGCCGTCGCATCGGGCAAGGGCGGCGTCGGCAAATCGACGACGGCGGTCAATCTGGCGCTTGCACTCTCCGCTGAAGGCGCGACGGTGGGCATTCTCGACGCCGACATCTACGGCCCCTCGCAGCCGATGATGCTCGGCATCGCCGGGCGCCCCGAATCGAGGGACGGGAAAACGCTCGAGCCGCTCGAGGCGTACGGCGTTCAGGCGATGTCGATCGGCTTCCTGATCGACGTCGATACGCCGATGGTCTGGCGGGGTCCGATGGTCACGCAGGCACTCGAGCAGTTGCTGAAAGACACGAATTGGCGCGAGGTCGATTATCTGATCGTCGATCTTCCGCCCGGCACCGGCGACATCCAGCTCACGCTGTCGCAGAAAGTGCCTGTCACCGGCGCGATCATCGTGACCACGCCCCAGGACATCGCGCTGATCGACGCACGCAAAGGGCTAAAGATGTTCGAGAAGGTCGGCGTGCCGATCGTCGGCATCGTCGAGAACATGGCGGTCCACATCTGCTCGAACTGCGGCCATGTCGAGCATATCTTCGGCCAGGGCGGCGGCGAACAGATGTGCAAGGACTACAACGTGCCGTTCCTGGGCGCGCTGCCGCTCGACATCAAGATCCGCGAACAGGCCGACTCGGGCCGGCCGACGGTCGTCGCCGACCCGGATGGCAAGGTTGCCGAAATCTATCGCGCGATCGCCCGGAAAACCGCGGTGTTCGTCGCGCGCCAGGCCGAGGATCACTCGGCGAAGTTCCCCACCATCAGCATCGTCAATACGTAGGCGGCGAGCATGACCATCAAGTCCGACAAGTGGAT
>DASXPO010000128.1:0-3908 GCA_036493535.1 Casimicrobiaceae bacterium | reverse complement strand
CGATGCGCAGATGCTCAATTTGCGACAGGTTCGCGACGAGGCGGAGAAGGGCGCGGTCGTTCACGTACTCTCGCGCGTCAACGGCAACCTCTCCAAAGCGGCCGAGCTCTTGGGTGTCAGTCGGCCGACGCTGTACGATTTGATGGATCGGTTCGGGCTCCGCTGACGCGGCATGGTCCAATCGCAATTTTTGGAAGGATAACGACGATGGTTTCGGTGTCTCGCATTTCACGCGCGCTATTGGCGATCACGCTCGCCATCGGCATTGCCGCCTGCAGCCGCAACGATTCCGCGTCATTCGTCGCATCGGCCAAGTCATACATGGCGAAGTCGGATTACAAGGCAGCCATCGTTCAATTGAAGAACGCCGTCGCGGGCGCCCCCAACGATCCCGAGACGCGTTTCTTGCTGGCCAAGGCAATGCTTGAAGCGGGCGACGTCGTCGGTGCCGAAACGGAAGTGCGCAAGGCGATCGATCTCAAGTATTCCCCCGAGGAGACGTACCCGCTTCTCGCGCGGGCGTTGCTCGCCGAAGGGAAGTACGACGCGGCGATCGCCGCCGTCGGCACGCAAAAACTGGAGACCGCCCAAGCCCGTGCCGATGTCGGTACGACGGTCGCCGTGGCGCGGAGCGCGCTGGGCGACGTCAAAGAGGCGCGATCCGCGATCGATGCGGTGCTGAAGGAAGCGCCGGGCAATTCGCGGGCACTCGTCGTCAAGGCACAGATCGTTGCACAGGCCGGCGATCTGTCCGAGGCGATGAAGCTCGTCGATACGGCACTGGCGGGTGCGCCAACCGACAAGGACGCGCTGCTCCTGAAGGCGCAGCTTCTAAGCAGCAGCGGCCAGCGCGATGAAGCGGTCGCCCTGCTTGAGAAGACGACAGAGGCCCATCCGGAAGACCGGAATGCGCGGCTTTCGCTGATCTCGCTGCTGGTCGCGTCCCAGCGCATCGACGATGCGGCCCGCCAACTCGACAAGCTCAAAGCCGCGGCGCCAAATGAGATCGGTACCACATATGCCGACGCGTTGGTCACGACGGCCCGCGGCGATGCGGCGCAGGCGCGAACGTTGATCCAAAAAGTACTGGCGGCGCGGCCCGAACATCTGCCGAGTCTCTATCTCTCCGGTTTCGTCGACTCGCAGCTCAAGTCGTATGCGTCCGCAGAGGAGACGCTTCGCAAGCTTGTCGCAATGGTCCCCAACGACATCGCGGCACGGAAGCTGTTGGCCTCCGTCTATATTCAGACGGGTCAGCCAAAACTCGCGCTCGAAACGATCGATCCGGCGCTGCGCCGCTCCCCCGACGATCCGGCGCTTCTTCGCACCGCCGCCGAGGCCATGCTCGGGGCCGGAAACGTGGCCAAGGGGGCAGAGCTCTACGAACGCGCCAATTCGATCGACAAGAACAACATCGTCAGCAATGTTCGCCTCGCCCAGGTTCGATTGGCGACAGGCGAGACCGAGCGGGCGATGAAGGACCTCGAATCGCTGTCAAAAACCGACAAGTCGCAATCACAGGCCGATCTCGCGTTGATCATGGCGCACGTGCAGCGGCGGGAATTCGACAAGGCGCTGGCGGCGGTCGATGCGCTGGAAAAAAAACAGCCGAACACCCCGCTGACTCAGAACTTGCGCGGCGGCATCTACATGGGGAAGCGTGACTTCAAGGCCGCGCGCAAGAGTTTCGAGAAAGCACACGAGATGCAGCCGACCGATCTCTCGTCCGCGGCGAATCTCGCGCTGCTCGATGTGCAGGAAGGCAAAGCGGACGATGCTCGCAAGCGCTATGAACAGATGCTGCAGAAGGATCCCAAGAACGAGCAGATCCTCCTTTCGCTTGCCGATCTCACGGCGATGACGCGCGCGAACCAGGAGGAGGCGAAGGCAATCATCGACAAGGCCATCGCCGCCAACCCACAATCAGTACGCCCTCGGCTCGCGCTGGTCGGCTACTACAGTCGCATGGGGGACGTCCGCGCAGCGCTGAATGCAGCTCAGGCGGCGCAGTCATTGTTTCCCAACGATCCGCAAGTCATTGACGCCGTGGGCGCTACCGAGCTTGCGAGCGGTGCGGCAAACCAAGGACTCGCCACGTATGCCCGGCTTGCGGAAATGCAGCCGCAAAACGCCGCCGTGCAGCTTCGCGTCGCCGCGCTGCGCCTGCAGGCGAAGGATTCCGCCGGAGCGGCCGAAGCCGCGCGAAAGGTCATCGCGGCCGTGCCTGAGTCGCCGCAAGCATGGGCCATTCTGGCCCGCGCGCAAATGCAAGCGGGACATACGGACGAAGCATTGGCCGAAGCACGCAAGCTGCAAAAGGAACACCCTGATCACGCCTTTGGCTACGCGCTCGAGGGCGAGATTCGTTCGCTCGACAAGAAATGGAGCGAGGCCGCTGCGGTCTTGCGAACTGCGCTCTCTAAGCAACAAGTCCCTCTCTTGGCGGTCTCGTACTATTCAGCGCTCCAAAACGCGGGGAAGGCGGCCGAGGCCACATCATTTGCCGAGAAGTGGATTCGGGAGCATCCGACCGACACCACGATGCTGCAGGCTTTGGGTGAGCAATCGTTGGCCAAGAAAGAGTACGCGAGTTCGGCCGCGCGCTATCGCGCCATTCTCGAGATCGCACCCGACAACGCAGTCGCACTCAACAACCTCGCGTGGTTGCTCGGCGAAGCCGGTGATCCAAAGGCGCGCGAGTACGCCGAGCGTGCGTATCAGCTTGCCCCATTCCAACCAAACGTGATCGACACGCTCGGATGGACGCTGGTGCGAACCGGCGACCTCGCGCGCGGCACGCAGCTCCTGCAACTCGCGTCGAACCTCGCGCCCCGCGAAAACGAAATTCGGTTGCACTTGGGACGTGCGCTCATCAAATCCGGCGACAAGGAGGGCGGACGTCGCGTGCTGGAGCCATTGACGAAACTGGATTCTGCTTCGACGACTCGCGCTGACGCGGAAAAGGCGCTCGCAGGGAATTGATCGCGGCTCGATCGAACATGTCTGAAAAAACGATCATCGCCGTGGTGGGCCTTGGTTACGTCGGGTTGCCGCTTGCCGTCGAGTTCGGCAAGCGTTTCCCGACGATCGGGTTCGATCTTTCGCGGGCGAAGATCGACGCGTACCGAAAATTCAACGATCCGACGGGCGAAGTCTCGGAATCCGAACTGCGGGCCGCGCAATATCTCTCTGTGACCAACGACGCCGCTGCGCTCCGCGAAGCCGATTTCATTGTCGTTGCGGTTCCAACGCCGATCGACGACGCGCACCAGCCGGACTTCGGTCCGTTGCTCGGCGCGAGTGAGTCCGTGGGCCGGAATTTGAAGCGCGGCGCTGTCGTCGTGTTCGAGTCGACCGTCTATCCGGGTGCGACCGAAGAGGTGTGTGTCCCGGTGATCGAAGCGCATTCAAAGATGACGTGGAAGCGCGATTTCTTCGTCGGCTACTCGCCCGAGCGAATCAATCCCGGCGACAAGCAACACACGTTGACGAAGATCACGAAGGTCGTCGCGGGCGATACGCCCGAAACGCTCGAGCGCGTCGCCGCGGTCTATGGCAGTGTTGTGACAGCAGGCGTGTACCGCGCGAGCTCGATCAAAGTCGCCGAGGCCGCGAAAGTGATCGAGAACACGCAACGCGATCTGAACATCGCGCTGATGAACGAGCTGGCGCTGATCTTTCACAAGATCGGCATCGACACGATGGAAGTCCTCGAGGCGGCGGGGACTAAATGGAATTTTTTACCGTTTCGTCCCGGCCTCGTCGGCGGACATTGCATCGGCGTCGATCCGTATTATTTAACGCACAAAGCCGACCGTCTCGGCTACCATCCGCAAGTGATCCTCGCCGGGCGGCGGATCAACGACGGCATGGGCCAGTACATCGCACAGCAAACGGTGAAACAGATG
>DASXPO010000127.1:0-8175 GCA_036493535.1 Casimicrobiaceae bacterium | reverse complement strand
GGTCGAGCTCTTCCGGTGCGGGCGCGCCGCGTCCATGCGGAAATGCAAAGTGCGCGTGCCGAGCTCGCGGCGCTCGCGCAAAAAGGCAATCGTAACGCACCGATATTCGGCCTGTTGACGCCGGAGCGCCGCGTGCGCCTTCGTTGCGCTCACCGAACAGCATCATATGCCATCGGTGATCGAGAGCCTCGGCATCACGCAGCCGGCGGTCAGCCTCCCGTGCGCGAACTGGAGGACAGCATCGGTGTCGCGCTTTTCGAGCGGACGGCACGGGGGATGATGCCAGCGCGGGCCAGCGTGGCGGTTGCGTTGCGACTGAAGCGCGCACTGGCCGAAATCCGCCACGCCGTCGCGGACATCGCGGCACTGCGCGGCACGAGCAGGGCACGGTGACTGTCGCTCGCCGCGAGTTTGCGCGCCGGCGACCTCGATTTCATTCTCGGCGCCTTGAGTCCGGCTGGATATGCGAGTGACCTGAACGGCGAGGCCCTCGTAGACGGCGAGCTCGCGATCGTGTCGAGGAGCGGCCATCCATGGGCGCGACGACAGCGAATTGCGCTCGGGCATCTCGTTCGCGCGCACTGGGCGCTTCCGCGCGTGAATACCCCGAATCGAACGTTGTTCGAGCGGGCCCTTGCCAGCCGTGGTCTTTCGCCCCCGAACGTCGTTGTCGAAACCAGCGACTTGGCGCTGCTTCGCGCCGTTCTCGTGAACACCGACTTGCTGACGGCGATCTCGGCGCGCCAGCTCTCCTACGAGCTCGCTGCCGGACTCTTGACCGTGCTCCCCGTTCCGCTCCCGGATACACGCCGCGTCATCGGCATCATGCGGCGCGCGGACAGCGTGGCCTCGCCGGGAGCGAAGATCCTGATGGAGGAAATCGCTCGCCGATGTCCGGCCGTGCTCGCATCGCCCGATTGGTAGACGCTTACGTCTCGCTTGCGGCGGCGATTCGGCCGGACGATCCGCGTGCCGGCTCCATGCCATGACGGCGCTTGACGGCGTCGGCCTCCGGCGAAGCAAGGAAGGAGAGAAACGCCTTCGCGGCGGGCTTACGATTCGATGAATTGCAAATTGCCGCCGAAAATACCGTGATCGACTGAATTTCCGGTGGAAGCAGACCGATGACATCGATATCCGGCAGATGCATCAATTCCCCCAACTGTTGGAACCCGATCTCGACATCGCCGCGAGCGATGAGCGCGCCCACCGGAACGCCGGGCGGCGCCTGCACGACGCGCGTTGCGATCGCGTCGACGATTCCCCAACGTTCGAAAAGGCGCGCAAGATGCGAGCTGCTCGGCCCTGTCGAATTACCGATGCTGCGTGCGCTGATAATGAGATCGCGAACCGCTCGCTCGTTCGAAATGTCGGGGCTTGGCGTCCCCGCTTTGACGGCAATCGCGATGCCTGAATGGGCCAGGTCGTTTCGCGTTTCACGATCGACGTGGCCGGCCGCTATCAACGCGTCGATCGCGTCCGACGCGAGCACGACGAAATCGAACGCTTCGCCCGCTTGAATGCGACGCGCGGCGTCGACGCCGCCGACGGCTTCGACGACGACACGCTGTCCCGACCGCCCCTCGCAGGTTTCCGCAAGATCGGCGAGAACATGGCGCATCGCCATCGAAGAGATACCGCGAAGTCCCTCACGGTCGAGTTGAGCGCTCGCCATGTCCGCTTCAATCGACGTATTTCAGTCCGGCTTTTCTAAGCGGCTCGCGCATGTTGTACATGTCCAGGCCGAGCGTGCCTCCGGCCAACTTCGCGCGCTTTTCACGTTCACTGGCGTCGCGCGCCGCGGCCGCTTCGAGTGTCGTGTGCGCGAGCGCTGCGGGCACGACGACCACCCCGTCGTCGTCCGCCACGATGACGTCACCCGGCGTCACGAGCGCGCCGGCGCACACGACCGGGATATTGACGGAACCCAATGTCGCCTTGACGGTACCTTTTGCGGAGATGGCTTTACTCCATACGGGGAACTTCATTTCCGTCAGCAGCCGCACGTCGCGCACGCCGGCATCGATGACGAGCCCATGTGCGCCGCGTGCCTTGAAGCTCGTCGCGAGCAGTTCGCCGAAACAGCCGTCGCTGCAGTCGGCCGTCACGCTCGCGACGACGACGTCGCCCGGGCGAATCTGTTCAGCCGCGACGTGCAGCATCCAGTTGTCGCCGGGATGCAGCAGGACCGTCACTGCGGTTCCGGCCGCCGCTGCGCCCGCATAGATCGGGCGTATGTATGGCTTCAACAAACCCATGCGACCCATCGCTTCGTGGACCGTCGCCGTGCCGAACGCACCGAGCTTGGCGGCGAGCTCACTGTCGACTCGGCGGATGTTGCGGTAGACGACTCCAAGCTCGTGCATCGTCAATGTCCTTTCGCTTTGAGCGCCGCGTCGAGGCGCGGATAGACCCGGCGCGCATTGGTCTCGTAGATCTTGTGCCGTTGTCCCGGATCGACATTCGCGGCCTCGATGTAGCGCTTGGTGTCGTCGAAGTAGTTTCCCGTTTGCGGATCCACGCCTCGCACTGCGCCGATCATCTCGCTCGCGAACAGAATATTCTCGACCGGAATCACGCGCGTGAGCAAATCGATGCCGGGTTGGTGATACACGCACGTATCGAAAAAGATATTGTTGAGCAAATGCTGTTCGAGCAGCGGCTTTTTCAGCTCCTGAGCGAGGCCGCGGAAGCGGCCCCAGTGGTACGGCACCGCGCCGCCGCCATGGGGGATCACGAAGCGCAGCGTCGGAAATTCCTTGAACAAGTCTGCGGTCAGGCATTGCATGAATGCCGTGGTGTCGGCGTTCAGGTAATGCGCGCCGGTCGTGTGAAACGACGGATTGCAGCTCGTGCTCACATGGATCATTGCCGGGATGTCGTACTCCACCATCGTTTCGTAGATCGGATACCAAAAACGGTCGGACAGCGGCGGCGAGCTCCAATGTCCGCCCGACGGATCCGGGTTCAGGTTGATCGCCACGTTCCCATATTGCTCGACGCATTTGACGAGCTCCGGAATGCACGTTGCAGGATCGACGCCCGGGCTCTGGGGCAGCATTGCCGCCGGGACGAAATGATCGGGAAAGAGCCGGCTCACGCGATAGCACAGCTCGTTGCAGATCGCGGCCCACGTGCTGGAAACCTGGAAATCGCCGATGTGATGCGCCATGAAGCTGGCGCGCGGACTGAATATCGTTAGATCCAATCCGCGCTCGCGCATTACGCGCAGCTGATTGCTTTCAATCGATTCGCGCAGCTCATCGTCGCCGATGCGGAGCTCCGACGCACGCGGCATCTGCGCCGGATTCCTGATCCCTTCGATCTGGCGGCTGCGCCACGCCTCGAGCGCTTTCGGCGCGGTCGTATAGTGGCCGTGGATGTCGATGATCATGGCAATCGTTCAGCGCGTGTTCGCGGTTGACTTATCCCACGCGAGATTCTCGGCGCCCTTGCCGGCCACCGAATACAGTGCGCCGGGCGCATTACGGGTGCGCTGGAACGCTTCGAGCGTTTCACCGCGCATCGCGGCATAGATGTGGAGATTCGATACGCCGATCACCGCACCAAGCTTCTCGAGCATGAAGAAGATGACCCCGTAGCGCATCATGCCGCGCCAATCGCGGCGACGAATCAGATCGCGTTCTTCTTCGGTCAGGCAGGCCGCGGTAAAGCTCGTCTCGGGATCGCGAAGGAACGCCTCTCGATGGCTCGGCTCGACCATTCGGTGCAGATAATCGTTGATCCGGAACGCCCTCACGCTGCGCTCGATCGTGAACGGGTAGGTGCCTTCGAGCTTCTCGACGCCGCTGAGCTCTGCTTCAACGCGATGTCGTTGACGCTCGACGACCGCCGCGTCGGGCGCTTCATCCAAACCTTCGTAGACGGCGGTTGCGATGCCGGTCATCGACGGCAGGTAATAGCTGCGATGCTTGCAGACGACATTCGCCGACAGGGCGCCGCGCATCGTGAGCCACATGACGACCTCGGCACCTTCGAACCCGCCGAGCTCCGCATACTCGGCGATCGTCATTCCGGCGAGCCGTTCCGGATCGCGCTCGAAGAGATCGAGAAAGCGGCCGTCCCACTCGGGATTGTTGAAGCCGGCGCGCTCACCGTGCACCTGATGCGATAGACCGCCGGTTGCGACGATCGCGACGCGCAAATCTTCCGGATAGCTTTCGATCGCGCGTCGCAGCGCGCCTCCGAGCTTGTAGAAGCGGCGCGCGCTGGGAATCGGAAATTGCAGCACACCCATCTGCAGCGGCACGATGCAAACCGGCCATTCGGGCTCATGCGGGCACAGCACGGAAAGCGGCGAGAAGCACCCGTGATCGAGCGCTCTGTGCTGGAAAAACGACATGTCGAATTCGTCGGCCATCAGCGAGCGGCCGATGTGCGCGGCAAGCCGCGGATGCCCCTTTATCGACGGCAAATCGCGCGCACCGGCGCCTTCGTCGGCCGCCTGCCATTCCGGTCCAACGCCCAGCGCGAACGCCGAGTAGTGGTCGAAGAAGAACGACGTGACGTGGTCGTTGTAGATGAACACAAGAACGTCCGGCCGCTTCTCGGCGAGCCACGCAGCGAGGGGCGCGAAATTCTCAAAAATCGGTGCCCACACGGGATCGTCGCGCTTGTTGCGGTCGTAAGCGAACCCGATGGTGGGCGTATGTGAGGCGGCGATGCCGCCAATGATGCGTGCCATGCTCTACCTCTCCGTTCGGCGGCCCCGCAAAAAACCAGTGTGATCGATATCGCGTGCCTGCGCGTTGCATTCGGGTCGATGTGCCAAACCCATTGCTTATCGGACGGCCGGATCGATGGACAAATCACGCTCCGGCCAAGACGCGGAACGATCGACCGAATGGGGAAGTTTACGGCGAAATCAAACGCGGTGCCGCCTGAAGGGCATGCGCTCGGCCACCACGCGCCGGTGCGCGGCGGAGCGGCCACAAATCGGACAACTCGGCGGAAATTCTCAGCACGAACGGGGCGACCTCGTGAACGCGCTTTTCCGTCATGCGTGCGCTCGGTCCCGCGATGCTGACGGTGCCGAGCGTCGTACCTTGTTCGCCTGCGCGGATCGCGGCAGCGACCGCCGTCACGCCGAACTCCGCCTCGTTGACCGCCACGCCGTAACCGCGCCGCGCCGTTGCTTTGAGCTCGCGCAGCAGCGCTTCGATGGAACGGACGACGTTCGGCCCGTATCGGTCCGGATTCTTCAAGCCGCCGTTTTTCATCACCATTTGCATCGCGCTATCGGTTGACAGCGTCGCGAGCCACGCCTTGCCGCTCGCCGTGGCATGAAGCGGCACGGTGTTGGTTGTGAGCAACGGCTGGTACATCAAGCCGGCCGAAGCGCCTTGCGAGTGTGCGACCCAGACCAACGAGGGCCCATCGACGACGGCGAGTCGAGCGAACTCGCGGCACTCCTTCGCAAAGCGATCGAGCAGGGGCTGACAGATATCCGGAATGCCGGTCGCGACGTAAAGCTGCTGGCCCAGGACCGCAAGCCTCATCGTCAATCGATAGAAATTCGTGTCCGGATCCTTCTCGGCCCATCCGATTTCGACGAGCGTCGCGAGCAAGCGGTGCGCGCCACTTTTCGGGAGTGACAAGCGGTCCGCGATTTCACCGAGCGGCATGTCGCGCGCGCCATCGGCAAGGAGCTCGATGATCGCGAGGCAACGTTCGGCGGGTACGTGAGCCACGATGTGCCTGGGTCTAATCGTTGTGCGATCGCGATGCCGACGCGAAAAACGACACGATCGCATCGACCTGCCCTGCATGCATGTCGCGGCCGTCGACCCAGCGACATCCGCACGCCGTCGCGTGTCGGATCAGCGCCGTGGGCTGCGCCGCGATGACGACGTCGCCGACGAGCGTTCCCGCATCGAGGTTTGGAATTTCGCCCGGCATTCCGTCGTCCGCTCGCATCCCGACTGGCGATGCGTTGACGACCATATCGGCGTCGCGTGGAAGCGTTTTCGCCGTCGCAACGGCACATCCGGGTACTGCAGCTTTCAATTTGTCGACGAGCGCCGCAGCACGACCGGCGTCAGGATCGATGATGGCGATCGATTGCGCGCCCGCGTCGGCAAGGGCATAGGCGATTGCGCTTCCCGCGCCCCCTGCGCCGAACAGCGCGACACGTCTTCCACGCACTTTTTCGCCTTTGCGCTCGACGCCGCGGACGAAACCCATGCCGTCGAACATGTCGGCGCTCCACGACCCATCGGTTTCGCGTCGCAACGCATTCACCGCACCGATCGTTTTTGCCGCCTTGCCGAGCCGGTCCGCGAACCCGAGCATTCGTGTCTTGAACGGCACCGTCACGAGGACGCCGTCGAGATTGCCCAATGCCAGCAGCGCGGGAACGATGGCGTCGAAGCGGTCCACTGGCACATGCGCCGGAATGCACATTGCGTTCATGCCCCTTGCGGCGAAGCCTTCGGTGATCGTCTCCGGCGAACGAACTTGCGCAATCGGATCGCCGATGATTGCGTAGAGGCGGATCGCTCCCGTGATCCTGATCCCGTCGCTCATCGAGGCATCCCCTTTCGCGATTCGTGCCATTGCTCGAGACGCGGTGAGCGGAAGCGACGCGGCCTCGCGCGCACGTCCGCCGCAAGATTCATGTGCGCGGGATCGAAAATGCGCGCATCCATCGTGCGCAAATCGCGCGCGACGCGCGGCCGAAAACCCATGAGCGCGATCACGTCGCGTTCCGCGTCCAGGCCCGGCGCGATTTCGATCAGCTCCAGGCCGTCGTCGCCGATGCGAAACACCGCCCGCTCCGTGACGAACAGCGCGAGTTGGCCGCGCTCGCGTCCCATCTTCGCGCTATAGCAAATCTGCTCGATCTTCGGCACGAATTTCTGGTGACGTCCTTCCTTACGGATAATGGTCTTGCCGCGCTCCCATCCGATTTCGAGATCGCCTGCGGTGAGCGTGCCGCCGAATACAACGCACCCGGCGTTCTGGCTAATGTTGATGAACCCGCCGACGCCGATGATCCTGTCGCCGAAGCGGCTGACGTTGACGTTGCCTTGCGCGTCGACTTCCGCAAACGACAGAAAAGCGAGGTCGAGGCCGCCGCCATCGTAGAAATCGAATTGCGCCGGCTGCTCGATCATCGCAGCGAAATTCTGTCCGCCGCCCGAATCGCGTCCGGTGATCGGCGCGCCGCCGATGATTCCCTGCTCGTTGGTCAGATGGACGGCGTCGAGCAAGCCTTCTTCCGCCGCGATTGTCGAGAGGCCCGTGCAAACGCCGGCGCCGAGGTTGCAGATCGCACCGGGAAACAATTCCATTGCCGCACGGCGAACGATCACCTTGCGGGGCCCGAACGGCAGCGGCTTGATGTGCTCGATCGGAATGCGAAGCTCCCCCGAGTAGCTTGGGTCGTAAAAGGTGGCGTAAGTCTGCCTTTGCTCGGGCTCCACCACGACGAAATCGACGAGAATGCCCGGAATCTTCACATCCTTTGCACGCAGTGTCTCGCGACGTGCCATCCGCTTCACTTGCACGACGACGATGCCGCCCGCATGCCGCGTCGCTTGCGCCATCGCGAGCATCTCGCCTAATACCGCTTCTTCTTCCATCGTCACGTTGCCGTCCTCGTCCGCCGTCGTGCCGCGCAGGAATGCGACGTTGACGGGAACCGGCTTGAAGAACAGCCACTCTTCACCTGCGAGTTGAACAACCTCGACAAAATCGGGCGGCGTCCGTGGACTTTGTCGCGCGCCTTGTTGCCGCGGATCGACGAACGTGTGCAGGCCCGTCTTCGTGAGAAGCCCCGGACGACCGGCCGCCATGTCTCTCATCAATTGAGACAACACGCCTTGCGGCAGCGTGTAGGCGTCGATCTTGTTTTCCGCGGCAAGCTGAACCAGGCCCGGCGAGTCGACCAATGCGCTGGTGATGGCGCGCTTGATGAGCCCCTCGTGCGCGAGATGCGTCGCGCCGAGGAGCGCACGATCGCCGACGCCGACGATGCTGACGGAGGTGATCGCCCGCGGCTTGCCTTCACCAAGGAAACGTCGCTCGACGGCGGCAAGCAACGCCTCGGGAACCGAGTGGCCGCCGCCGGACCCGCTGATCAAAATGGCGTCGCCGTCGTCAACGAGGCGCGCCGCTTCGTCCGCTGTGATCTTTTCCATGAGGTCAGGTTTC
>DASXPO010000126.1:0-10020 GCA_036493535.1 Casimicrobiaceae bacterium | reverse complement strand
CATCCGCTCGCCATGCACCTCGAGAATTCGCGACGATGCGAAGCCGCCCATCAACGCTTGCCGCACTTTGGCGGGATCGGCGCCCGCTTTCGCCGCATAGAGCAGCGCCTCGCCGACGGCTTCGATCGTCAGCGCGACGATGATCTGGTTGGCGACTTTCGTGGTTTGCCCGTCGCCATTGCCGCCGACGAGCGTGATGTTCTTGCCCATCAGCTCGAACAGCGGCTTCACTTTCGCGAAAGTCGCTTCGCTCCCGCCGACCATGATCGTCAACGACGCCGCCTTGGCGCCGACCTCGCCGCCCGACACCGGTGCATCGAGGTACTCGCACCGGAGCGCATTGATCTTTTTTGCAAAAGCCTTGGTCGCAAGCGGCGAGATCGAGCTCATGTCGACGACGATCTTGCCCTCGGACAATCCCTTCGCGACGCCGTGCTCGCCGAACAAGACGTCCTCGACGTGCGGTGTATCGGGAACCATCGTGAAGACGATCTCCGACTTTTGCGCAACGTCGCTGCCGTGTGCGCAGCCGATGCCGCCGGCGTCGATCAAAGCCTGCGGCACGCCGCTTCGGCTGTGCAGGAAAACGCGATGGCCGCCTTTGATCAGATGATCCGCCATCGGCGATCCCATGATGCCGAGGCCGATGAAGCCGAGATTTGCCATGTTTGCCCTCTAGTGCGGTCCGTGTGCCGCGCGCCATCTCAACCCCTCGACCGTCGTGGTCTTCGGCTTGTATTCGCAGCCGATCCAACCGTCGTAACCGATGGAGTCGATGGCGTCGAACAGGAATCGATAGTTGATCTCGCCGGTACCGGGCTCGTTGCGGCCCGGATTGTCGGCGATCTGCAAATGCGCGATCTGTGAACGATGCGTTTTGATCGTGTTCGCGAGCTCGCCTTCCATCCGTTGCATATGATAGACGTCGTATTGCAGAAACAGATTCGTCGAGCCGACGTCGCGGATGACGTCGAGCGCCTGCTGCGTGCGCGAGAGAAAGAATCCGGGGATGTCGTAGGTGTTGATCGGCTCGATCAGCAGCTTCAGTCCGGCGCGGTCCAGCGCCTCGGCCGCGAAGCGTAGATTGTCGACGAAGGTCTGGCGAGCCTTTTCGCGGTCGGTGCCGGCGGGCGCGATGCCGGCAAGACAATTCAGTTGGACGCATTGAAGCGCGTGCGCATAGTCGATCGCCTTTGCGACGCCGTCCTGGAACTCGCCGACACGCGTCGGATCGCACGCAATGCCGCGTTCACCGGCGCTCCAATCGCCCGCGGGCAAGTTATGCAACACCTGCTTCAGCCGATGGCGCTCGAGCCGCTCGCCGATTTGCTCCTTGGGATACGCATACGGAAAAAGATATTCGACCCCCTCGAATCCCGACTTCGCCGCGGCCTCGAAGCGGTCGAGAAAATCGACTTCGTTGTAGAGCATCGTCAGATTCGCGGCAAATCGTGGCATGGTGTGGACGCGTTCGGAAGCGGATGAGATGGATCGAGCCGTCATTGTCGACCGCCGTGCTCCATTCAACCATGGTGTTGGTCGAGCGCGACCGCAGCGCTTGACCCGCTGCATTTCTCTGACTAAAGTCCGAGATTATGGAGCCGGCGTGGATTGAAGGGGTCCGCAGTTTCAATCGGACCGTCGCGGAGCGCGTCGGCGCGCTGAACGATCATTTTCTGGGACGCGATCGCCCGGTCGGTGAGGCGCGTCTCCTGTGGGAGATCGGCATCGGCGGCGCGGACATTCGCGACTTGCGAGCGCGTCTTTCACTCGATTCGGCGTACGTGAGCCGGTTGCTGCGCTCGCTCGAGCAGCAGCGCCTGGTCGACGTCGCCGATCGGCCGCACGATCGGCGCGTCCGCCGCGCGGTTCTGACCGATGCCGGTCTTGCCGAGCGCGCCGAGTACGATCGACGCTCGAACGATCTCGCGCGGCGCTTCCTCCAGCCGTTGACGGACAAGCAACGCGCGCGAGTCGTCGCGGCGATGGCGGAAGTGGAGCGGCTACTCACCGCTTCGATCGTGACCGTCTCGGTTGCGAATCCGGCGGCGCCTGACGCCCGCGCGTGCGTCGCCCATTACTTCGCGGAGCTCGAGACGCGCTTCGAGGCAGGCTTCGATTCCGCGCGAAGCATTTCGGCCGGCGACCATGAGCTGATGCCGCCCGCCGGCGTTTTTCTCGTCGCCAGATTGCGTGAAAGCCCGGTCGCGTGCGGCGCGGTCAAGCTCCACGACAACGCGCCTGCCGAACTGAAACGGATGTGGGTGGCGCCGCCGGTTCGCGGGCTCGGCGTAGGATCGCGTTTGCTCGGCGAGCTCGAACGGCACGCGCGGAGCGCAGGCGCTCGGGTCGTCCGTCTGGAGACCAATCGCGCGTTGAAGGAGGCGATTGCGCTGTATCGCGCGAACGGGTATCGGGAAGTCGCACCGTTCAATGCCGAGCCCTACGCGCACCATTGGTTCGAAAAACGGCTTGCATGACCCTCTGACGGCAGTATCTGCGCGGCGCAACGTTCCAGACAGGAGTGGCGATGGATCGATCGATCGTCGACAAGACCTTTGCGGGCTCGATTCCGAAGCTCTACGAGGCGTATCTGGTGCCGTTGATTTTCGAGCCCTTCGCGATCGATCTCGCCAAACGGCTCCGCGATCGGCCGTTGACGCGGGTCCTCGAGCTCGCTGCCGGCACGGGCGTCGTGACGCGCGCAATGGCTGCGACGCTGCCCGATCCCGTCGCGATCGTCGCAACCGATCTCAATCAGCCGATGCTCGATCAAGCCGCCGCGATCGGCACCAAGCGACCGGTCGAATGGCGCCAGGCGGACGCCATGGCGTTGCCCTTCGAAGACGATTCGTTCGATGCGGTCGTTTGTCAATTCGGCGCGATGTTCTTTCCAGACAAAGCCAAGGCGTTTGCCGAAGCGAGGCGCGTGCTTCGCAATGGCGGCGTCTTCATTTTCAATGTGTGGGATCGAATCGAAGAAAACGAATTTGCCGCGACCGTGACCGAAGCACTCGAATCGGTCTTTCCGAGCGATCCGCCGCGTTTCATGGCCCGTATCCCGCACGGTTACTGGGCGCGCGGTCGGATCGAGGACGATTTGCGGGGCGGCGGGTTCGCGAAGACTTCGGAATTCACGCTCGTCAGCGCACGCAGTCGCGCGGCGTCGGCAGGAATTCCGGCGATCGCCTACTGCGAGGGAACGCCCCTACGCAACGAGATCGAGGCGCGCGATGCCGCGAAATTGGGGGCGGCGACCGAAGCCGCGGAGCACGCGATCGCGCGGCGCTTTGGAAGCGGCGCCGTAGACGGCAAGATAGCCGCGCACGTCATCAGCGCCGTGAAGTGATCGGACGTCAAATCCGCGCAAGGACCGTCGCGCTGGCGACCGCCAGCAGGCCGAGGCCGACGGGCAGGCGCAGACGCGTTCCGCCGGGAAGGTTCTTCTCTGCGGCCATCAGCGCCGCCAACGCCAGCATCCAGCCGATGCTCGCCGTTCCGACGACGAACATGCACAGCATCAGCGCCCAGCAGCACCCGACGCAGAACACACCATGGTCGAGTCCGATTCGAAACGCCTCGCGCGCGGGCGCGTGCCCGTGCCAGCGTGAAACGACGAATGCGAACGGCGTGCGGCATTGTTCGAGGCAGCGGTACTTGAGCGCGCTGAACTGAAAGAATCCCGCCGCGGCGAGGACCGCCGCGCCGACGATCCAGCCGTTGATTGCGAGCGATGGGAACTGTTCGGCGCTGCGCGCAAGGGCGACGTCGGCGACGTGCGCCGCGATGCCGAACGCGAACCACGCGACAAAAAAACCCGCGACCACGAGAAGCGTCAGCCGCGTTTGGTCGGTACGGCCACGGGCGACGTTGCGGAACATCCCGAGCACCGGATACGTCGTCGGCAGCATCATGGCCGCAATCATCAGCACCCACCCGAGGGCATGCAGCAACGCCGGCACGACGATCTCGCCTTGGGGAAGCGCGCGGCAAAAGGCGAGCAGTGCACCCGGCTCGAGCAGGCCGGCGTGGCCGACATAGCGGCGATACGGGCCGGCGCTCCAATACCAAAGCGCGAGCCACGCGCCAACGATCAGCGCGCCGAAAAAGATCGCGAAGAATGTTTCACGCCGCAGCGGTCGAGCGCCGCCGTGCGCGAGTATCGACGCTGTTGGCATGACAGTTTGATCAGCTCCTGCTACGCCGTCGGCACGGCCACCCGAAGGCGGCGGCGGAAGCTATTTGGGGGGCAAAGTATCGTGCGAGGCGCGAAGCGGCTCGCGAAACTTTGCCCCGTCGCCGTCACGCATCAAATACAAACGTGCTCTGCAGCGCGTTGTGGTTCTTCATGTCGAGGTCGATGCCGAGCTTGTCGTTCTTCGAGCGATAGCGCGGCGACTTGCCCACGAACACCGGCGCACCGGGGACCGTCGAAAATACAGTGTCGGCCAACGTCGTCGTCGCGCCCGTCGCATTCTTGTAGGGCTCGAGCTCGGCGTAGCCTGCATCGCCGACTTTGAGTGTGCCCTTGCCACCTTCGACGTCGAACGTGATCGGCACTTTGTCGACCGACACGACTTCGCCGACGAGCTTCACGAGCTCGCCGACGGGACCGCCCAGCTTACCCGTGTAGACCTTCAGAATCGCTTCTTCTTGAGCAGTCGTTACCTTATTGTCGAGGTAGACGGCGGCGCGCCAGTTGCCTTCAAGAATGTTGCCCGGGACGTGCGCAATCAGCGCAATCGTGTGTCCCGCGACGTCGACGCCTTCAATCGCACCCTTGTCGAAGTGCCACGCAACGATTGTGTCGCACGTCCCGAAATCCGGATCTTCGCCGATCCAGCACGGGCACAGAACACGGCAGTTGCACACTTCCAGCAGGCGCCCTTCAAGATGGTAGGCCATCTGTGCCTCCCTATTGGTTGACCGATCGATAACGGCAGCGCGTATTCGCGCTCTAGCCGCAAATCATCCTACGCCGACGCCGGTTCGACCGCCATACGAAAATTCAGCAGTGAAACGAACGAAACAAATCCGCGCGGAGGGAGCAACTCTTGCCTAATCGGTCGGCTGACGCAATGGGACCGCGGCCCCAGCCGCGGATCAGCGGCGGCCGCCGGCCAGCTGCACGGAGCGCGGATTGGCGCGGAGCATCGCCATCGCCATCACGCCGATCGCCGGCCCGATCGACAGCGGAACGAACGCGTAGCGCCAGCCGATCGCATCGACCCAATGCGGGATCAGATAGATGGTGACGAGCGTCAGCGTAAATCCCAGCGCCGTCTGCAGGGTCAACATCGTACCCACGCGAGACGGCTCCGCGAGCTCGGCGATCGACGCGGAGAACTGCGCCGAATCCGCGACAATCGAGATTCCCCAAACGATGCACACGGCGACGAGGGGCCACACCGCGCCGCCGTACAACAATCCGATCGACGCCGCGCAGCTGCCGCTCACCGCCATTGCGATGATCGTCAGCGTCGTGCGCCCCAGCCGGTCGGCCAAAAAGCCTGCCCCCACGCAGCCGATCGCACCGGCCGCGATGGTTGCGAATGCTGCAAGCTTTGCGGAGGTCGATGCGATCGCAACCGGTAGCGTCTCGCTAAAGCTCGCGTTCAGGAACACGCCGATCCACGCCCACATCGCGTAGAGCTCCCACATATGACCGAGGTAGCCGAGATTGGCGAGGCGCAGCGGAACGTCGCGCCACGCCGTGAGAATGTAATGCGGATCGAAGCGCGGCGTGGCGGCGCGATTGGGTCCGATGCCGGCCAGGCCAATCAGCGCGGCAGCAAGCACAGCGCAGCCGGAAGCAATCGCCAGGGGCATCCGCCAATCCACGCCACCCAGCGCGTTGAACAGGTGCGGAAGTGCGGAGCCAAGCGTCAGAGCGCCGACGAGGATTCCAACCAAAAGCCCCATGTCGCCGCGTGCCCAGGTCGATGCGAGCTTCATGCCGACCGGATAAATGCCGGCCATGCAAATGCCGGTGACGAGGCGCAATAGCGGCGCGGCAATCGAGCGTGGATCGACGACCAGCAACAGCGCATTCGCGACCGCGCCCACGGCTGCCGAGGTCGCGAACAAACGGCGCAATTCGAGACGGTCGGCGAGACCCAGCACTGCGCTGATCAGGCAGCCGATCACAAAACCGATCTGGACGGCCGTCGTCAATGTCGCCTGTTCGAAATTCGACAGATGGAATTCGGCCGCGAGCGACGGAATGACCGCCGACGCCGAAAACCAGAGCGCCATCGCGGCGACCTGGCAGACCGCGATGATCGTCATCGACGCGCGTTTCGAGGACGCCGGCGCTAGCACGGGATTCCCGCGCTCACGTCTTCGGCAGTGTCACGCCTTGCTGCCCCTGGTACTTGCCGCCACGGTCCTTGTACGACACCGCGCAGATTTCGTCGGCCTCGAAGAAAATGACTTGCGCGACGCCCTCGTTCGCGTAGATCTTCGCGGGTAGCGGCGTCGTGTTCGAGAATTCGAGCGTGACGTTGCCTTCCCACTCGGGCTCGAGGGGCGTTACGTTTACGATGATCCCGCAGTTTCGGACGAAGACGCCGGCTTCAAGCGCGAAATTGCCCGCCTCCGGCACGGTAAGGCAGTACACATCATGGTCGCCGGCCAGCTCGCGGATGGCGACGACCTTATGGTTCCGCATGTTTCCTCGACCAGCGAACTGCGTAATCGTCTCGGGAAAACGCCGGAACATGGAACGATCGCAATCGAGCAATCGTGCCGCACCCCGTATGGAGCCGGCTTGATCGAACGCCGCACGCAGGCGTTCAGCGTCAATCTCCGGACGAATCCGGATCGCGCGGGCAATCTCCGACTGGCGCTCCCGACGGACGCCTGGATCCTGCGCCCATGCGGCGGCACTGAGATGCGATTGTCTGATACGTTCTTGCGGATCGCGATAACGCTCCGTCGTTGCTTGTCGATGTCGCTCGCGTGTCAATTCGTCCGGATTGCGGCGCGCTTCGCAAACAACCGATCTGATGGCGGCGTACTGCGGATCCGTCCAAAACTTTCGAGCCCGCTCGGATTGATTTTCGCAATAGCGAGCGTTCCATGTCGGATCAACTCGACGTCGCAGGAGTGCATCGCTTATCGCAGCGCCGTGCTCCTGTGGATCAAAATGCTCACCAAAGGACTCTTCGTTGTGCAGACGAATGTGCTGGGACGCGGCCATTCGTTCGATGTTCGTCGGGCGATTGTTACGGCGATCCCAATCGATGTGATGACGATGCGTTCCCGGACTGTCGGTGTAGATGCCGCCGCGAATATTCCATTCGTCAGCAAGACGATGCGTGGGAACGAGATGTCCGCTGAGGGGCTGATAAACGGACTCGTAACCGCGAATCAACTCCCGGTACAGCGGCATCAGCGACTGACCGGGCCGCAGAGATGCGGCCGAAAGCATGCGGCCGTCGCGCAACATGAAATCGTGGTTTGGTGTTGCATTGATCATCTCGCCGCTGTCGAGCTCGATCTCCAGCAGCGAATCGCGCCCGATGTAGCGCGGGGCATGAAGAAGCGTGACGATTACGCGACCATTCTCACCAACGCTGTATCCCCAAAGCGGCTCTCCAGATTCCGAGCTTCGCGCCATGTCTTCGAGGGTCGCTGTCGTACCGTCAACGAGCGCTACGCGCGTGTCTCCGCGAAAGCAACGTGCGTAGGTACTTTTCCCCAAAGTTAGCGTGAGCACGCTGCGCGGAATGCGAAAATATTCGACGGTGCGCCCAAGCGCAAAAGAGTTGGGCGGGATGATGCAGACCTCGCCGCGGAAATCGACGAAGTTTTTTTCGTCGAACGCCTTCGGGTCGACCATCGTCGAATTGATGTTGGTGAAAATCTTGAATTCGTCCGACACGCGAATGTCGTAGCCGTAGCTCGACGTCCCGTACGAAACGATCCGATGGCCGTTCGCCTGACGCACCTGGCCCGGCTCGAACGGCTCGATCATCTTGTGCTCGGCCGCCATCCGGCGAATCCACTGGTCGGATTTGATGCTCAAGCGACGCTCTTCTCGTAGGGGATGACAGGCAGTTGCTCGAAGCGGGCAGCTTGTCCCAGTCGATCGTCAAAGCAAATCATTTCCACTCGAACGCTCATTTCATCTGAAAGGCTCAGGGCCGCCGCAAGCTGCAATGCGTCCGCGGCCCGAAGCGGATGCGCAAGCAGAAGCCGCCACGCTTCCTTTCGTACGCCGATCGACGGTTCCACTTCCAGCCACTCCGCCGCAATGTCGCGAAGGCGTTCGATACCTCGGGCCGCTCCCGTGCGATCGATCGCCTGTTGCCGCAGCATGCGCGCGATGGCGGAATGGCACTCGACGATCGTCCCCCACCACACGGCCATCTCGGGATCCGCGCCTCGAAGCTTTCGTGCGGCTCCCGTTTGTTTCTGTTCGATCAACAAGGGAACAACGGCCGACGCGTCCCAGAACCTCACAGGCCTTCCTCTCGCTCGGCGAGAAGTGTGGCCAGGATATCTCCGTTCGCTTTGGGTGGCGGACCGAGCTTATCGAGCAATCTCGGATCGGGCCGCTTCTTCGGCAGTCGCACCACGCCGCGCCGCTCGAGGTCGGCGAGCCGCGACTCGACATCGCGCGGTCCCACCTTCGCAATCGGCACGATGCGCGCAACCGGAATTTTTCGGTCGAGGATGAGAACCTCTCCGCCGCGCTTGACGTGCTCAAGCAAAGAGGACAGCCGATTCTTGGTCTCCGAGATTGTGGCTCGTTTCATCTGGCCATGTTAGCCAGAACGGTCCGGCGGGTCAATCGAACCCTTGGCCTAAGTGTTCTGAATGACGATGCTCGGAAACTTCGCCGAAAAATCGGCGGCCTTCTGCGCAACGGAAACCGCAACCTTCCGCGCAATGGCCTTGTAAATCTGCGCCGTCGCGCCATCCGGATCGGCAACGACGGTGGGCCGGCCCGAATCAGCCTGCTCGCGAATGCGGATGTCGAGCGGCAGCGCGCCCAAAAACGGCACGTTGTAGTCGCGGCACATCTTTTCCGCGCCGCCTTCGCCGAAGATGTGCTCGGCATGACCGCAATTCGAGCAGACGTGAATCGACATGTTCTCGACGATGCCGACGATCGGCACGCCGACCTTCTCGAACATCTTGAGCCCCTTGCGTGCGTCGATCAGCGCGATGTCTTGCGGCGTGGTCACGATGATCGCGCCCGTGACGGGCACTTTCTGCGACAGCGTAAGCTGGATATCACCGGTGCCGGGCGGAAGATCGACGATCAGATAATCGACCTCGCGCCAATTCGTGTCCTTCAGCAACTGTTCCAGTGCCTGAGTGACCATCGGCCCGCGCCAGACCATCGGCGTATCGACATCGATCAGGAAGCCGATCGACATCGCCTGAACGCCGTATGCCTCGAGCGGCTCGAGTGTTTTTCCGTCCCGCGATTCGGGACGTCCCGCGATGCCGAGCATCATGGGCTGGGACGGACCGTAGATGTCGGCGTCGAGAATGCCCACCGTCGCGCCTTCGGCGGAGAGTGCGAGCGCCAGATTGACCGCGGTCGTCGATTTGCCCACGCCACCCTTGCCTGAAGCGACGGCGACGACGTTCTTGACGCCTGGAACGAGCTTCACGCCGCGCTGCACCGCGTGCGAAACGATCTTGTGGCTGATGCTGACCGCGACACGGCGGGCCCCCGGCAACGATGCGACGGCGTCCTGCACGAGCTTGCGGATCAAATCGTGCTGGCTTTTCGCGGGATAGCCGAGCTGAATCTCGACCGCGATTTCGTCGCCGGACACGCGCACGCCCTTCACCGCCTTGCCCGCGACGAGGTCCGTTCCCGTATTGGGATCGACGACGCCTTTGAGAGCGGCGGTGATATCAGTGTCCGACAACGGCATCGATGGCTCCGCGAAAACGGGATGTGAGTTGAAACTAATGCGCAATTTTATCCGAACCACAGCGCCAGACGATCCGCACGGCGGCCCTTTGCTACTATTTATGATTTACCCTGCCTCTCGC
>DASXPO010000125.1:0-12958 GCA_036493535.1 Casimicrobiaceae bacterium | reverse complement strand
GGGCAACACCCACACCTTGACGACGCGATTGCGACCGGGGCACTTCGGATCCTTTGCCTGCGTGACGATCATGCTGTCTTGCGGGGAAAGCGACGAAACCAGATCGACGGGGGGACGCGTCGCGTTGACGTTGACCGTGCGTCCTTCGTCACCTTCGTAGCGAAGCTCGAAATCGAGTGTTTGCGCAAGCCGCTTCAGCACCTCGACCAACGATGCCTGGCGTGCGACCAACTGCACGCCGGATCGGCAGTCGCCTGCGTTGATCTGAATCGCTTGCGCGCCGGCTTCGAGCGCAACAAGCGTCAACAGCGCGCCTACGCATGCAAGCTCAATGCGCATGACACATTCGAGTGAGACTTCAATGCGGGTTTTCGGGATCGTCCGGATTTTCCGGATTCGATTCCTCGGGCTGGGGGTTCGGAATCCCATGCGCCTGCAGGATCATCGCGGCGCCTTCCTGCTGTCTACGCGCCTGCTCAGCGGCGTTTGCGTCCGGCGGCTGCACGGCCATGGCCGCGCGAACGAAATTCTTCTGGCCCTTCGGCAGTACCCAGACTTTGACGATTCGATCGCGGCCAGGACACTTGGGATTGCGCGCTTGCGTGAGACTGATGTTCTCCGCCGGCGCAAGAACGCGAAGGAGGTCAATCGGCTCGCGCGTTGCATCGACGCTGATGCGCGGATCGCTGTCCGACTCGAAGCTCAATTGAAAGCCGAGCGATCGAGCGAGCCGCTTCAGCACGGCGGATAACGAAGCATCCCGCGCGACCAGTCGCACAGACTCCGCGCATTCGCCGCCGGTGACGCGAATCTCGTCGGCACGAGCCGGGATCGCAGCCAGCAGCGTGGCGACGGTCAAGACGACGCCGGCAATCCGATGGATGGGCGAGCCGATGTTCATGGGGTCGAGCAGATCGACGCAAAGTGTACTACTCGCAAATGAAAACGGCTTCGGCGATTTTCGTCGCCGAAGCCGTCTGCGAGCCGCGAAGATCAGTTCTGTTGTCCGGGCGGCGTCTTGCTCTGCGCAAATGGCCAGACGCCGTTCGTGAACTTGAGCATCACGAACCCGTTGTCCTGGCACGTGGTCCAAAGCGTTCCATCATCGGCGTTCAAATGGACTTGCGCCGAGCACCAATCGGGTCCTCCCGCGCGCCATTGGCCGGTGCCCGGATGGTTCGATCCAACGCTGGCGGTGGTCGTGCCCGGCGGGTTGAAGTACGCGATTTCCTTTGGGCGGGCCGGATCGCGGATGTCGAACACCCGAATACCCGAATTGAAGTAGCCGCAAGCCAACGTCGTCGCCTTCTGCTTGTTGTCGACGCTGCAATAGTGGCTGCCGTACATAAAGATGCCGAGTCCCGTCAGATCCGGGATGACCTTGTTGAAGTTCGCCGGATCGTGCGTTTCCAGCATCAGACGCGAAACCTGCTTCGGATTCGTCTCATCGCTGATGTCGATGATGCGTGCCATCGGGAATACCGGCAGGCCGGCGTCCGCAGCCTTGTGCAAGTCGGTCGCATTGACGAATCCGGCGGGGCCCGTTTCATCGACGAACACGACGTACGGCTTGCCTTCTATCTTGATCGGAATCGTGTGCTGCGCGCCGCCGCCGTCGTTGAACAGGAACTTCCCTACGAGCTTCACCTGCGGATTGGGCTTGCGCGCCTGGATCTCGCTCGTGTCGTAAATCAACAAACCGTTGGCCGCTTTGTCGGGCGTGACGGGACCTGCGCCCAGCAACGACACGACGTACGCGCGATTGCCGTCGTCGCTCATCGACAGACCATGCACGGTTGCGCCTGCAATCCCGGGCTTCCACAGCGTGATCAACTTCGGATGCGTCGGGTCGACGGTATCGACGGCGTAGTACAGCGCTTGACCGATATCACCGCCGTAATACGTGAGGCCGTCGGGCGCCCACGAACCTTCATGGCCGATGACCTTTCCAATCGCGCCGCCATCGGTGCCGGTGCCGACCTGGACCGATGCGAGCAATTGCGGAAAGCGACAGTCGTTCGAGATGTCGTAAATATCGATTTCGGGGCCGCCGCCGCCGTTCTGGCCGTTGTCCGCGGCAAGCAACTGTCGTTTCTCGTTGACCTTCAACGATTCCCACGGGTCGAGCATCGAGGTCGTCTGCAGGTACCCCATGCGGACCGGACTGCTGGGCTCGCTGATGTCGATGACGGGCACTCCCAGCGTGGCCTTGTTGCGGCCCGGCAAGCTAAGCGACGGCGATGCGGAGCCGTGATAGGCGCACACTGTGCCGCGTTTGTGTCCGTTGCCCTTGCCCTGGCTGTCGGCATTTCCGAGCGGATCGCGATACTCGGTGGTTTGCCAATTGGCGCCGTCGCCCTTGCTCTGTGAAATCAGCTCGAGATTGCAGTTGAATCCCTTGAAGCCGGACGCACGTAGCGCCGCGGACACTTGGCCCTGCAAATCAGTTTCAGGATGATCGTTCGGACCGCAGGTCGCCTTCGGAACGGTTAGCGGAGCGGACGCATCGCCCGGCTTTTTTTTGTCCGCGGCGGCAAATCCCGCGAGTGCCAAACAAGAGAACGCGATCACCAACGTGGCCGCCGGCCTGGCCGTCCGGCCAAACGATGTCCGTGCCTTCATGGTTCCTCCGCTTGAAAGAGATTCGGCGCTTCTTCTTTCTATTTCGCCGATCCGCCGCACTCTAAAGAGAGTTTCTTGCGTTGTACATTAGACCAAGGTCGAAGCCTTGCCGCTAGCGCGCATTCGGTTTGTCCGATCTAGGAATCCTTTACGATGGCGCCCGGAGAACGCATGAGGCGATTGTTTCTGCTTGCGCTGCTGCTCGTGACGAGTCTGCCTTCCGCAGCATTCGAAAGCGACGTGCACTTCGGCTTGACCCAGTGGTTGGCAATGAAGGCGGGTTTCGATGCGCGAGCCGCCGCGACGATCGCGACCGGCGATCAGCGCGTGGATTCGGGCGACATGCAGTATGTCGATCTGGATTTGATGTATGCCTGTGTCGGGAAGGACGACATCGGTGCGCGGCGGGCCGGCTCGCATCACTATCCCTCGGCCGCGCCACTTCCTTCGCCGCCGGACGCGCGGGTCGTGACCCCAGGGGGCGACGTCGCGATGAAGCTCGCCACCGGCGCGACCAAGGTTCCACCCGATCAATCGCTTTATCGTTTGTATTTGCTCGGCGAAGCGCTGCATACGCTGCAGGATTCATGGTCGCATCAAGGCTTCCCCGACGTCCCGCAATGGCCGCGCGGCTATTTCGACTGCGATCCGACGCGCGCCTGGGGGCACGCAAGGAGCCGCGGCGGCTTCAACTCGCACAAGGCGGATCTCACGCATTACTGGCCGAGCGATACGGTCGCGATGGCGAAAGCCACTTACGACATCCTGCTGCAATATCCGGCGCCGCCCGATGCGAAGCGCACGCCCAGGTCGTGGGACGAGATCCGGCCGGCGCTGGCGCGCTTCATTTCCGCGTCGACCAAGAGCGAAAAGAAGGACTGGTTCGTCGCGCAGGGCATCAGCGACGTGTCGTTCCTCGAAGGCGTGAGCCTGCCCGACGGCGCGGTCGTTTTCGACGCCACATGGCCGGGACGCAAATTGCCGCCGCTCGACTCGATTGCCTCGCGTCAACACAATGTGGCGTCCGAATTGCTGAGCTTCTACAGCCGCTTCTTCGCACGCTGGCTGTCAGCGACCGATTTCGAGGCGCAAGCCGGGGAATTCGGCATTGACAGCCCGGTGCGCGGCAAACGTGCGGCGTCGACATCGAATCGCGCCGAGTTGGCGGGGCGCCTGCGCGCGTGGCGAATACGCGATCACGGCCGGGTCGCCGACATCGCGCATTCGCTTCAGCCGTTGACGGCGAACCAACGCGCCACGCTCGCCGCGATCGGCCGGCGTCCCAATGCATATGCGCATTACGACAAGCCCGCCGACGGCGTTTTCCCCCTGCTGCCGCGCGAAGCGCAGGTATCGCCGATCCTGCCCTTCTTCATCGCCACTGTGAAAAACGAAAAGAGCAAGGCGCCCACGGCGGTGGCCGTCGCGAAATTCCGCCATGCGCCTTACGACACCATCGCCGTCGTTTCCGAAAAGCTCGACGGCCGATGGCACATCGTCTCGATCGCGCCGCTCGTCGATCATTGACGCCCGAAGCGCGTCGCTATAATCGCCACCTCGCTCGAAACGGTCGCGTCCCGTGCGTTTATTCGTTGGTCTCGTCGGAGTGGTCGTCGCCGCGTCGTTGGCCGCCTGCGGTGCCGACAAAGCGCAGCCGCCGAAAACGAAACAGGTAAGCGTTCCGCTGTTTGCCGATGTAACCGAGCAGGTTGGATTGCATTTTCATCACAACAACGGGATGAGCGGCGAGTTCTACTATCCCGAGATCATCGGCGCGGGCGTTGCGCTTTTCGATTACAACAACGACGGCCGTCTCGACATGCTGGTGATGCAGGGCGAGCCGTTGACGGCTGGTAAGAAGACGGGCTCGTCCGCAACGTGCCTCGCGCGCTTATATCGCAACGATGCCGTGGACAGTCCTGACGGAACGCACGCGTTCAAGTTCACCGACGTGACCGAGTCGTCGCATCTTTGCACGCGCGGATACGGCATGGGCGTCGCGGTCGGCGACATCGACAACGATGGCTTCGTCGATGTGTTCGTCACCCATTTCGGTGCGCCGAATCAGCTGTTTCGCAACAACGGCAACGGCACGTTCACCGATATCACGCAAAAATCAGGCGTCGCAGGAGCGGGGAAGTGGGGCAGCAGCGCGACGTTCTTCGACTACGATCGCGACGGTCATCTCGACTTGTTTGTCGCGAACTACGTCGACTTCGCGCTCGAAAAAAACCAGAAATGCTTTGCGAGCACGAGCGTGCGCGACTATTGCGCGCCGTCGGGCTACCCGCACGTGCCGGGCATCCTCTATCACAATCGCGGTGACGGCACGTTCGACGACGTCTCCGTGAAATCGGGGATTGCCGCCGCATATGGTGCGGGTCTGGGTGTGATGGCGGTCGATCTCGACGGCGACGGATGGCAGGATCTTTACGTCGCCAACGACGGCAATCCGAACCAGCTCTGGATCAACCAGAAAAATGGCACGTTCAAGAACGAAGCCGAGATTCGCGGTTCCGCGGTCAATGTCGACGGCGCCGCGGAAGCGGGAATGGGCATCGACATCGCCGACTTCGACGGCAACGGCACCGAGGACATCTTTCTCACGCATTTGACGCGCGAGAAGAGCACGCTGTTCTTCAATCGCGGCGAAGGTTATTTCGACGATCGCAGCGTCGAAGTCGGCGTCGCTGCGCCGAGCATTCCGTTCACGGGCTTCGGAACGGCCTTCCTCGATTACGACAACGACGGCTGGCTGGACATCGTCGCGGCCAACGGGGCCGTGCATCTCATTGAAGCGCTGCGTCAGAAGGGCGATCCGTATCCGTTGCATCAGAAAAAGCAGCTCTTCCACAATCTCGGCAACGGCAAATTCGAAGAGAGCACCTCGGCCGGAAGCCCTGCGTTCGAGCTCTCGGAGGTCGGCCGCGGCCTTGCGGCCGGCGATCTGGACGGCGATGGCGCCATCGACTTCGTCGTCAACAACAACAATGGGACCCTGCGGATCTTTCGCAATCAAGTCGGCGCGGCGAATCCATGGTTCGGATTGCGACTCGTCACGAGCCAACGCGATGCGTACGGCGCACGCGTCGAAGTCCGTCGCAAGAATGGGCCGCCGATTTGGCGGCGCGTACGCGCCGACGGCAGCTATTTGTCGGCCAACGATCCGCGCGTCCTCGTCGGACTCGGCAATAACACCGACATCGAAAGCCTCACCGTCTATTGGCCCGACGGTGCGCGCGAGGGTTTTCCGATTCCACCGCAACGGCGCTACACGACGCTTACCCAGGGGACCGGCATGCAAGCCGGCGCCAAATGAACGGCGTCGCCGCGACCATTGCTCGCCCAATAGCCGTACTCTGCTTGGCGGTCGCGCTTGTGTCGTGCGCCGATCGCCGTGCGCAGTTGACGCCGGTTCCGTCACCCGACGTAAGCGCGTTCGAGCCGTCGGTTCGCAATGCGGTGACAAGCGCGCGCGCAACGCTCGATCGTATCGCCGCCGGCAACCCAGGCGATGCGCAACTGGGCGCCGCCTACGGCGAGCTTGCGATGACCTATCACGCGCAAGACCTGGTCGCGCCCGCCGAAGTCGCGTATGCCGACGCGCGTCTGCTCGCGCCGAACGACAAGCGTTGGCCTTATTTGCAGGGTCATCTCTACAACGATGCGAGCCGCGTCGCAGAAGCAATTCAATCGTTCGAGGCGGCGCTTGCGATCGATCGCAACGATGCGCCGACGTTACAGACGCTGGGGCAGATCTATCTTCAGCAAGGCGACTTCGACAAGGCACAATCGATGTTCGAGCGCCTGGAAAAAGACCAGAATTCGCGCGCTGCTGCGCTCGCAGGACTCGGCAAGGTGGCGCTCGCGCGGCGTGACTACCGTGCTGCGATCGATCGCCTCGAAGAAGCGCTGAAGCTGTGGCCCGGGGCGGCCAAGCTCCGCCAACCGCTCGCGATGGCGTACCAGGGCGCGGGCGATCGCGCCAAGGCCGACGAGAACTTGAAGCACTACGCGATCGACGGCGGCGAACCGGCGGTCGACGATCCGATCGCCGATGCGCTCGGCGACAAGGTGGCGGCGTCGAAGGTCCTGCTTCGTCGCGGGCAGCGCTTCGGCAAAGCGCAACGTTTTGATCTGGCCGAAAAGGCGTTTCGAGCGGCGGTCGATGCCGATCCGCAAAATGCGGAAGCGCTCGCCAATCTTGGAATTTCGCTCGCGAATCTTGGTCGCATCGGCGACGCGCAAAAGGCCCTGGAGAAGTCGCTGTCGATGGACGGCTCGAATGCGGTTGCGCATATGAGCCTCGGCGTCGTTTTCGATCGACAGGGACGCGATCAAGCCGCGGTCGACCAATACGTCGCGGCGCTGAGCCAGGATTCCGAGAATGCGCAAGCGCGCGTCTATCTTGCCGACGCCATGATGCGGATGGGAAAAGCGGCGGACGCCGCGCGCGTCTATCGGGAGGCGCTCGACCAATCGCCGGGCTCGCCGCGGATGCAGTATTCGCTCGCCTTGGCGGACATCAAAGCAGGTCGTTTCGCTGATGCGCGCCGCCTGCTCGAGGAAGGGCTTGCCGCCAATCCAGGCAATCAGACGTTTACGAACGCGCTCGCGCGGGTCCTCGCCACCGCGCCGGAAGCGGGAGTTAGAGATGGCCCGCGGGCGTTGCAAATGGCAAGGGCGCTATTCGAGGCGACGCGCAGTCCCGAGGTCGGCGTCACTTACGCAATGGCGTTCGCGCAAAACGGCAATTTCGACGAAGCGGTGAAGCTTCAGCGCGAGACCATCATCGCGTTCGAGCGCTCGAAGCATGAAGTCTCGAAGCCGTTTCTGCAGCGTAATCTGGCGCACTACGAGCGGCACGAGCCGTCGCGCGAGGGTTGGGCCCCCGATGACCCGCTGTTCGCGCCGCGCGCGCCGGCCGTGCGGCTGGCAGGAGGATGATCGCGCCCCAGGGGCGCCCCAAGGCGCGATTGCGCCGTCTCTGGGCGAAGCCGCGGAGCGGGGAGCGTGGGTTCCTCTCTAGCCGCTGGGCGGCGTCGGCGTGACGACCTGTCCGGCTGCGATCGGCAACGACAGAATCCACAATCCCGCCGTTGTGAACAACACCATCAATATGAGCATCGGCAGCTGACTCAAGGTCGCGCGCCGCGTGTCCGGGAAGCATTGCAGCGCCTCGAGATGCGCAAGATACACGCCGATGATGTGGCCGACGAGAATCAGTCCGACCTGCGTGTGCCATACGCCGCCGGCATCGAGGATCAACGGCGTCGACAGCGCCTGCGCCGTACCGAACAAGTCCCATCCGAAGCCGAAGGGGTCGGAAACGAGTCGCACCATCGTCACGCCTTGCGAGGCCAGCAGCGTGTAATAGTGCGTGACGTTGTAGACGAACGCGATCGGCACCAGGGACATTGCGAAGCGCAGCGCCAGCGTGCGCACCGGTGTCGCACTGCCCGCGACGACTTTCGCAAGGCCGACGAAGGTCAAATAGATCACGAGGTAAACGAACGGCGAGATGAACAGCATCGACCACTGCCAGTAGTAATAGAAATCCACGAAGAACAGGTACGGGCGATTGATCATCGCGGTTAGCAGCGGGTAGATGTCCTTCCAGAAGAGCGTGACCCACGGCAGCGTCTCGTGAATACCGTCGTAGGCAGTCGACGAAAGCATGAACAGCACGAACAACAACAGGCTCACGTGCTCGGCCGGCTTCTCGATCAGTCCGGCGAACGGTTTGCGCAGGCAAATGCGATACCCATCGGACGGATCGGCCGCATATTCGATGGGCGCGAGCTTGCCGGCCAGCCGGAACATCACGGCGAAAAATTCACCGTAACGGAACCAGTTTTCCTTGCCGAACACCGCCGCACCGGCGAAGTTGACGATCGTGTAGGCGAGAAGCACGGCAGCGAGCGAAAACGGTTGCGTATGGGCGAAAAGCTCGATCCAGATGAAGGCGATGTACAAAATCAACGCGGGGTAATAGGCGAGTTCCGCGGGGTAAGCGCGACGGGCGCGGAAGAGCCCAGCCTTCATTCGATCGCCGAGGTCGCACAGCGCAAGCCAGGGATTCACGAGCGCGTAGTAATCGCCGATCAGCGCGGTCAGGTAAAGGCAGCCGAGGACAAACACGACCCAGAACAACGTCATGTTGATGTTGGCGTAGGCGTTCCGGACGCCGATGAAGCCCGCCACGATCGAGATCAGCAACGCAGAGACCGACAGCGATCGCAAGGCGAAGATCGCCGTCGGACCCACGCGGCCGACCGTCCGATGCCGCGACGCTTCCCCTTCGCGCAGCGTTCCCGCGATCGTTTTCGGGACGCTCGCAAAATAGGCGACGATCACGAAGGAAACGACCAGCGCCGCCGCCGCGCCGTACGCGTACAGCGAGAAGGGGACGGGCAGGTTGTAGACCGTGCCGAAGGTATGGGCCGACAGCTCTCCGGACAACAGCGCGAGGACCGCCGCCATCGTCCGGCGGGGTGAAAAAATGACAGCCAACATGGCGATGGAGCGGTGGTTAAAGGGTGCGCAACGATAGCAAAGTCGTCCCGGTACGCTGATTGGAGGACCGTACGAGCCGGCGGCTGCCGGGACTGTCTCCTGGTCACTCCCCGCCTTCTCGGCGATAAAGCTGCGACTCGCTTCGCCCGAATGGGCTTTGACTTGCCTTGCCGTTGACCCTAAAGCCGATTTCGGCCTATAATCTTGGTCTTTTTCGCCCCCCGGACGCCAACACCCTCGTCCGGATGAAGCAAGGGGCTCGCGTAGCCGACCCGAAGCCTTTTGGAAGACCGAGGCGGCTGGTCGTGGCGCAAAAAGGTGGCCCAGAGGCGTTTGCGCTTTGCGCAGACCGCACGTGGGCCACTTTGATTTGGCGGTAAGTGAAATGAGCGAATGCCGGCGGGTCCGCACGAAGCGGAGCGCCGATGAGCCATGCGGCCCGCGGCGCGAGCGAACTGACCGCGCGGCGTGACGCACACTCGGGACAACCAGAGCGGACGATTTTCGATGCCAACCATCAATCAGCTCGTGCGGAAAGGCCGTACGCCTCCCGTCTCGAAAAGCAAGGTACCGGCGCTGCAGCAGAGCCCGCAAAAGCGCGGCGTGTGCACGCGGGTGTACACAACCACGCCGAAAAAACCCAATTCGGCGCTACGCAAAGTCGCGAAAGTCCGCCTGACCAATGGCTTCGAAGTCATCAGCTATATCGGCGGCGAAGGCCACAATCTGCAAGAGCATTCGGTCGTGCTGATCCGCGGCGGCCGCGTCAAGGACCTTCCGGGCGTTCGCTATCACATGGTGCGCGGCGCGCTCGACACGGCCGGCGTCAAGGATCGCAAGCAGGCGCGCTCGAAATACGGCGCTAAAAAGCCCAAGTCCGCCTGATCGGCACCGCTCTCACTTCGAGTACATCCATGCCCCGACGCAGAGAAATACCCAAGCGCGAGATCCTGCCGGATCCGAAATACGTGAACACCGACGTCGCGAAATTCATCAACGTGTTGATGTCGCGCGGCAAGAAGTCGGTCGCCGAGCGCATCGTTTACGGCGCATTCGAGCAGATTTCGAAAAAGGGCGGCAAAGAGCCGCTGGAAGTCTTCAACCAGGCGCTGGCCAATTCGCGGCCGATGGTCGAAGTGAAAAGCCGCCGTGTCGGCGGCGCGAACTTCCAGGTGCCCGTCGAGGTGCGCCCGGTGCGCCGAATGGCGCTCGCGATGCGCTGGCTGCGCGAAGCGGCGCGCAAGCGCGGCGAGAAGTCGATGGGTCAACGTTTAGCGGCGGAGTTGCTGGAAGCATCTGAGGGCCGCGGCGGCGCGGTGAAGAAGCGCGAGGAAGTGCACCGCATGGCGGAAGCCAATAAAGCCTTCTCGCATTTTCGGTTTTAGGCCTTGGATAAAGCTCGGCCCTGAAACCTCATACGCAAAAAGCTTTAGAGGCGACTTCAACGATCAATGGTTAACAGCTTTCCATTGATCGAACGACTGCAAAATGCCCCGATCAACGCCCATCGAAAGGTATCGCAACATCGGCATCAGTGCGCACATTGATGCCGGTAAGACCACGACCACCGAACGCATCCTCTTTTACACCGGCGTTTCCCACAAGATGGGCGAGGTTCATGACGGCGCGGCCGTGATGGACTGGATGGAGCAGGAGCGCGAGCGCGGCATCACGATCACCTCGGCCGCGACGACTTGCTTCTGGACCGGGATGGACAACAACTATCCCGAGCACCGGATCAACATCATCGACACGCCGGGTCACGTCGACTTCACGATCGAAGTCGAGCGGTCGATGCGCGTTTTGGACGGCGCGTGCATGGTGTACGACTCCGTCGGCGGCGTGCAGCCGCAATCGGAGACCGTCTGGCGACAGGCGAACAAGTACAAGGTGCCGCGACTTGCGTTCGTGAACAAGATGGACCGCGTCGGCGCGAATTTCTTCAAGGTCTATGACCAGATGAAGTCGCGTTTGAAGGCGAATCCGGTCCCGATTCAAGTGCCGATCGGCGCGGAGGACAAATTCGAGGGCGTCGTCGATCTGGTGCAAATGAAGGGCATCTACTGGGACGATTCGACGCAGGGAACGCGCTACGACACGCGCGATATCTCGGGTGAGCTCCTCGATCTCGCCAAGGAATGGCGCGAAAAAATGGTCGAGAACGCCGCCGAAGCGAATGAAGAGCTGATGAACAAGTACCTCGAATCGGGCGAGCTTTCGGTCGAAGAAATCAAGCGAGGCTTGCGGCTTCGCACGGTTGCCAGCGAAATTGTTCCGATGCTCTGCGGGTCGGCGTTCAAGAACAAGGGCGTCCAGGCGATGCTCGATGCGGTGATCGACTATCTGCCCGCGCCGACCGACATTCCGCCGGTGAAAGGCGAGCTCGAGAACGGCAAGGAAGGCGAGCGAAAGGCGGCCGACGATGAGCCGTTCGCAGGACTTGCATTCAAGATCATGACGGATCCCTACGTCGGGCAGCTCGTGTTCTTCCGCGTGTATTCGGGCGTCATCAATTCCGGCGACACCGTGTACAACCCGGTCAAAGGACGCAAGGAGCGCATCGGCCGCATCCTGCAGATGCATGCGAACCAGCGCGAGGACATCAAGGAAGTGCGCGCTGGCGACATCGCCGCCGCCGTGGGGCTCAAGGAAGCGACCACGGGCGACACGCTGTCCGATCCGCAGAAAGTGATCACGCTCGAGAAGATGATATTTCCCGAGCCGGTGATCCACGTCGCGGTCGAGCCGAAGACCAAAGCCGACCAGGAGAAGATGGGCGTCGCGCTCAATCGTCTCGCGCAGGAAGATCCATCGTTTCGCGTGCGCGGCGACGAAGAATCGGGTCAGACGATCATTTCGGGAATGGGCGAATTGCACCTCGAGATTCTGGTCGATCGAATGAAGCGCGAATTCGGCGTCGAGGCGAACGTCGGCGCGCCGCAGGTCGCGTATCGCGAAGCGATCAAGAAGCCGGTTGAGGTTGAAGGGAAGTTCATCAAGCAGTCCGGTGGTCGCGGTCAATACGGTCATGTGTGGCTCAAGATGGAGCCGAATGAAGCCGGCAAAGGCTACGAATTCGTCGACGCGATCAAAGGCGGATCGGTGCCGCGCGAATTCATTCCCGCCGTGCAAAAGGGACTCGTCGAAACATTGCCGAATGGCGTGCTCGCCGGCTTTCCCGTCGTCGATGTGAAGGTGACGTTGTTCGACGGCAGCTCGCACGACGTCGACTCGAACGAGAACGCGTTCAAGATGGCCGCGTCGATGGCGTTCAAGGACGGGATGCGCAAGGCGAATCCGACGCTGCTCGAGCCGATGATGGCGGTCGAGGTCGAGACGCCCGAGGACTTCATGGGCAACGTGGTCGGCGATCTGTCGTCGCGTCGCGGCATGATCCAGGGGATGGACGACAACCCGACCGGAAAAGTGATCAAGGCTGAAGTGCCGCTCGCGGAGATGTTCGGCTATTCGACGACGCTGCGTTCGCTATCGCAGGGACGCGCGACGTACACGATGGAATTCAAGCATTACACCGAGGCGCCGAAATCGGTCGCCGAGGCGGTCATCAACAAGAAGGGCTAAAGAGCATTTTCTGCTTGGAATCGTCTGGCTTCGCCAGCGAATTCCAAGGTAACCAACCGGCCGAAAGTAGGTTTGTACTTTCGGACGAAGGAACCGAGATGGCAAAGGGAAAGTTTCAGCGCACGAAGCCGCACGTGAACGTGGGGACGATAGGGCACGTGGATCATGGGAAGACGACGCTGACGGCGGCGATGACGCTGGTGCTGTCGAAGAAGTACGGTGGCGACGTGCGTTCGTA
>DASXPO010000124.1:0-6423 GCA_036493535.1 Casimicrobiaceae bacterium | reverse complement strand
GGGACCTGTCGACGTCACCCTACGTCGATATCGCCGGCGCGCGTTTGCTTCGCGAGGTGCAAGGCGCGCTGGCTGCGAGCGGCGCCATCCTGCGGCTTGTGGAGGCGCGCTCCTCGGTACGCGATCTGATCCGTAAGGAGGTCGGGCCGAGCGTCGGCGAGGTCAGCCGGCGAATGTCGGTCGACGATGCCGTGACGACCGCATTGTCGGCATCGTCTACTTAGCCGCCTGAACGTCGATCGCGAGCGCCTGCGTGTAGGTCGCCTCGACTTGATCGCCCTTGGCAACGAGCTTGAACTGCGCGGGATCGGGAATGCGCATCTCGACGGTGCGTTTCGGCCCGCGCAGCGTGATTGTCTGCTTCGACGGATTCACGTCGACGACGTCCGCGACGATGGTGATCTGGCGACCTGCGACCCCACCGGGCTTCTGGCCGGGTTGCGCCCCTTTGACGCCGCCCTGGTCGCTGCGCGCCACCGTCATGCCGCCACCCTTTTTCAATTCGAGCGTCAGCGCTTCGACGTACTGTGCAGTCACTTGATCGCCCACGCGCATGTTGTCGAAGTTCTTGACTTCAGGGCCGGCGGTGACGGTGATTTCGTTGCCTTGCGGCCCTTTCAAAGTCACATCGCGCGTCGCCTTGTCGATCGCGGTGATCGTTCCGGTGATCTTCACGGTTTCGGCGACGCCTGCCTTGCCCGGTGCAGTGCCGACGACGGCCGCGCCCGTCTGAGCTTGCGCAGTCGCGGTCGTCAGTGCGGCTGCGAGCAGGAATGCGAATGTGACCTTGTGCATGCTTATCCTCGTGGTCGCTGGAATGGGATGGCGCCGAAGCGACTCAATGCGCCTCGGGTATGAACTTGAACGGGTAGTGCGTTTCCTTGTAATCGCCTTGCTTTTGCCGCTTCGGCAGCTTCACTTTCTCGCGCGGCGCGCTTTCGTAGGGAATGCTTCCGAGCAGATGCTTGATGATGTTCAGGCGCGCGCGCTGCTTGTCGTCGGAGCGCGCAACGAACCAGGGCGCCCACGAGGAGTCGGTCGCCCTGAACATCTCGTCGCGAGCGCGCGAATACTCGAACCAGCGGCTATACGATTTGAGGTCCATGGGCGAAAGCTTCCATACCTTGCGCCCGTCCTTGATCCGCGCCTCGAGTCGCCGCGTCTGTTCTTCCGGGCTTACTTCGAGCCAATACTTGAGCAGGATCACACCCGATTCGACGATCGCTTTTTCGACCAGCGGTACAGCGGCAAGAAAGCGTTTCGCCTGCTCTTCGCTACAGAATCCCATGACACGCTCGACTCCCGCGCGGTTGTACCAGCTGCGGTCGAAGATCACGATCTCGCCGGCGGCCGGGAGATAGGGGATGTAACGCTGCAGGTACATCTGAGTCTTCTGGCGTTCGGTTGGGGCGGGCAGCGCGACGACGCGAAAGACGCGAGGACTCACGCGCTCGGTGATTGCTTTGATCGTCCCGCCTTTGCCCGCTCCGTCGCGACCCTCGAAGATGATGCAGACCTTGAGTCCGGCGTGCTTGACCCACTCCTGGAGCCGCACGAGCTCGACGTGCAGGTCCTTGATGATTTTGGAGTAAGCCTTGTTGGTGAGCTCCTCGCCTGCGGCTGCTATGTCGTCGTCCGACTTTGCGACGCGAGTGCCAGCCCTTTTCGCCTTCGCCTGCTTCTGCTTTTGCGACCCGGTTTTTCGTGCCATCGTTATGAGACTCCGTTCTCAGCGCTGAGCAACCGGCGTCCAGCCTTCGCCGGGATCGAATTGCTTCATCGCGCCTGCGCGTACACCGGTACTCGGTCCGAGGTCGGTCTGATAGATTTTGCCTTCCTGATTCACGATGAACGTCATGATGCCTGAGCTCGCATATTTCGCCGGATACGCAACGACGGCGAAGCCGCCGATCGCACGACCGTGCACGACATAGTCGAGTGCGCCGGATGGAGCGCTCTTTCCTTGGCCTTTGAGCAATCGGTAGTAATAGCCGTGATAAGGCGTGGGTCCGGTCTGCTTGCTCTTGTAACCCTGGGCGGCGGCACGCGAGACCAACGGTCCAAGCGGGCTTGGCGATTCGCCTTCTTTCGTCGGCCAATAAAGTCCGTCGTGCTTTCCAGGACTGCTGGCGAACTTTTGCGCGTAGTCTAGGACGCCATCGCCATTGCGATCCTTCGACGCATATTCGAACTGCGCGTCGACGATCGCCTGCAGCACCTTGATCGCGTCGAGCTCGTTCTCGCCGATTCGCCTCGCGAGCATTTCTTCCTTGCCCGCGTCGGTATCGAAGCGCCAACGATCACCCTTCTTGACGATAGGGAAGGCGAACGGGTAGTCGTCATTGCCGAGAACAAGCGTGGCGCTGTCACCCGTCATTCCGATCGAATGCTTCGCCTCATAAGCGGCGACGAAACGACCGCCTGCCGCGCCATCCGCCACCGGATCGCCCGAATAGATCCATGCGCTGGCGTTGCCAAGCGTTGCGAGAATCGCCGAGCGATCGTGTGACTTGACCGCTTGTACCAGCGCCGTCACGGCTTCTTCCGGTGATGCGTATGTCTTTTGATGCGCTGCCTGCGCGTGGCTGCCCGTCGCGAAGACGAGCGACGTGATGAGCAGCGCTATCAGGCAGATCCACTCGCCTGTTCTAAGGCCGCTTTGTGAATGGTCGACTCGCATTGTGGTCTCCATTGGTTTTCTGTGGCGCATTAACGTCGACCGCCGCCGCCACGGCCGCCGCCTCCGCCTCCGCCTCCGCGCCCGCCGCCGCCTCCCCCGCCAGCACGCGCGCCACCGCCACCGCCCCCTCCGCCTGCGCGCGCGCCGCTGCTTCCTCCGCCGTAGTTTCCGGACGAACGCGCGGAATTCATGCTGGACGATCCGCGATTGCTGGCGTCGCGCGTTTGGGAGCCGCGGCTCGTATCGAATGCACTGCTGTTGCGGGTGCCGCTCGTGTCGCGCCCGCCGCTGAAGTCGCGACCCGCAGCGGCATCCCGGGCACTCGTACTCGTATTGCGTGCACTGCCGGCATCGCGCGAGACATCGCCGCGCTGTATCGACTGTTGTCCGGCCTCGGCGCGACCGCGGAATTGGTCGCGCGAGGCAGCGTCGCCGGATGGCGTGCGTCCGTTCTGCCTTGCGACGTTTTGATCGCGATAGGGCACGGCGCCTCGACGCTCGGCATTGTGCTGAAAGTTCGAGTTCTGGATGTTGGTCTTATTGAAATTGTTGTAGCGATTGACGTTGACGTTCACATCTCCGCGTCCCCAGTTGCATCCGCCCCATAGCGCGCCGCCGACGATGACGCCGGCCGTGAAGCCGAGCAGCGCTCCACCCGCCACGTATCCGGGCGGATAGTACGAGTACGGTGGATATGCAGGGTACGGCCACGCGCCATAGACGACGGTCGGGTTGTACGTCGGCACGTACACGACTTCCGGACTCGTCGGTTCGATCTTGATGACCGTCGTATTCTCGACCTTCTCCGTCGTGACTTTCTGCTCCTTCGTGTCCTTGAGTGCGCCGTGCTCCTGTGCCTTCGCCCGCAATGTCTGCGCGGTGGCCAGCACATCCTTCTGCTGTGCGAGAAACGCGTCGCCCAGCTTTTGGGTCCAATCGAGCTTTTCGCTCATCATCGTCAGCACTTGCGGAAAGACGGCCAAAGACTTGACGCTTGGATCCCACGGCTGCTGTTGCAGCGCGTCCTCGAGCGCCTTGTCCTTGAGCGCGGGATTGGCCTTCCGCCAACGGTCGGCCGAGACGACGTCGAGGGGGTAGGTCGATGCCATCAGAACCTGCGCGAGCAGGGCGTCAGGATATAGCGCGATCGGAGCGACCAATTGCTCGAGCTCCTGCTCCGAGAACGACTTTGCGTCGCCTGCCGGTGCTGGTGACGACGCCTGCGGCGACGGTGGCGCTTGTGCGGTCGGTGCCTGCGATTGCGCCGGCATCGGCAAAGCCAGCGCGATGCTCACCGCGGCTGCAACCAGACAGTTCCCTGCTTTCATCGAATGTTCTCCCTCGACATCGAAACGCTGCCTCAATAACGCGGCACCCATTCTCCGCCGGCTGCGCCTTTTGAACTTCTACTTGATAGTGTAACCGCGACCTTCCATGCACGCCCCGTAGGCGCGATAGTAGGTTTTCAACGTCTGCTGCTGTTGCTGCTGCGCTTGATCGTTTTGCGCCGCCTGGTTCTTGCGAGCTCTTGCGCCGCCGGCCATTGTTCCGGCGACGGCTCCGACGCCTGCGCCAGTACCCGTATCGCCCGCGATCGCGCCGATTGCCGCACCTCCGACTGCGCCGCGCGCCGCGCCACGCACCCGTTCGCCGCCGCCAGTCGCGGGCCCGGTCTGCTGTGGAGCCGGTGCGGACGCTGCGACCGGATCAATACCGGTGTCCTGTTTGGCCCATGTCATGCATGCAGCGTCGTCCTTTTGCTTCTGCTGCGCGGTTTGGCCTTTCGCCGGATAGACGATTGGTTTCTGAGCGACTGCCGCGGAAGTAACCGCTGCGGTCGCAGCTGCGACGATGCCAACAACGAATTTTCGCGAATCCATGAAATCTCCACTTTGTGCAATTAATCGATCGACATATGACCACATCGTGCCGTGGGTAGGCGGCGGCGTCTTTGCAAATCTCGACAGGCGCCGTCTCACTGCGCACGACCCGGCTCGAACCTTGATCGTTTTCGGCTATGCGACGAAAGCCTCCGGCCATGACTCAGATATACCCGTTGCCGTGTTGGGCTACTCCGCGACTGTGGCGCCTGGCCACATTCTCTTGACCCGTGAGCTGCGGTAATCGGTCCGATTCGTCAGTTGGCAGTGAGGCGCGTAAGGGAAGCCGTTCCGGCCCTCCGACGATGCTCGGATTGCTCAAGCGTTCCGTCAAAGCCGGCATCACCGCGTCTCGCCAACCGTCGCCATCGGCCCGGCGTGGTTCCGGCCCAACGCCGGAAACTCCGCATGAAGGGACTGACGCCTGCATATCCGAGCACCGCAGCCACGTCGTCGAGCGAAACTTCGGATGCGCTGAGAAGCTGACACGCGACCTCGAAGCGAAGTTGATCGAGGACGATCTGAAATGTTGTCGCCTGCGCCTTCAGTCGCCGATTCAACGTACGCCTGTGCATCGACAGTACGTTCGCAACGTCGTCGCCCGAGCTCTTTCCGCTCAAGAGCAGGATTCGCAATGCGCGATAGACCTGTTGAAGGAGCCGCGGGCGACCCTTTGCGCGAGCCTGCTGTTCGGCAATCCGCAGGCGAATTGGTTCGGCGTCTTCGACAGGACAATTCATCCACGAAGCGGGAAACCGGATCGCGCAGACCTCGGCGTTGAACCTCGGCTGAACCTTGAAGAACTGCCGGTACATCGCCGTATCGCGCGGCGAAGCGTGCGCAAGCAGTACCTCGGACGGCGCCCAAGCCGGACCGCAGAGCTCGCGAAGAAAATTGACGCCCGCCGCAAGACAGGTGTCGCCGAACGGCTCCAAGCCCTTGAGCTCACTTCCATAGATTGCCCAACCAAGCTCGACGACATTCGCGACTTCGCGCACGAACGCCACCGCGCATTCGCTGTTGAGGTGTTGATAAAAGGCAAATCTTTGCAGCGCATCGCGAACGGTCGGCGATTGCCGCATCAATTCGCCGACGATGCCGAGATCGGACAGGTGCCACACGCGCCCGGCGATGAGTCCGAAATGCGCACATCGCGTTCGAATGACCGATTCGGCGAGCAGCGGACCAAGCGCCGCGAATGGGATTCGGTCCTCGGGATCGTCCAGTGCCGATGGGACAAGACCCGCAGCCGCGAGCGCGTCAACGGGATCCGCGCCAAATCGCCGAAGCAACATGGGCAGCATCGAGAAGGCGCCCACGCGCTGAACGTTGGCAGCGGTCGACCCTGGAATGCGACGCGTCGCCGCCGTCTGCGGCTGCATTTCGTCGAACAAATTGCGGCCCATTATTCCAACATCATGCCAGTTGCGCCGCGGACCCGGAGTGACCGATGTCAAGAATTGGCAGTTTTGAGACAGGTTTGCTCCTACGATGCAAGTGCGGCTGTCGAGAAATGGGAGGACGGAAACCCTCGCGATTCGACACCATTGTTATTTGAACAGTCGCACACTCAGATCCAGGGCCGAGCCGCCTCGCGGCACGCAAGTAAAGGGGAAACATAATGCCCGATTTGATCGAGATCGCGCGCCCCGCCAGCCTTGCACCGGGGCAAGGCGTCCGCGTGACGATAGCTGAGCATTGCGCCGTGGCGCTCTTCGACGTCGAGGGTCGAATGTTCGCGATCGACGACTTGTGCGTTCGCTGTGGAACGTCGCTTGCCGAGGGAACTTTGACGGACACCGTCGTGTCATGCATCGGCTGCGACTGGCGATACGACGTCAAGACCGGGTGCGTGAACGGTAT
>DASXPO010000123.1:0-46862 GCA_036493535.1 Casimicrobiaceae bacterium | reverse complement strand
ACGAGCCGAGCGGGGCCGCTTGAACGCAACCGTCCCGCTGGTTTTCCACGCCAAGCGTCCCGGCGCCGATCTGCAACAAGCGCTCGCGCGCGTCGTCGCAGGCGAACTCATGTTCGATCCGGCGTCGCGCGGCCGGTACGCAACCGATGCGTCCATCTATCAGGTGGAGCCGCTCGGCGTGCTCGTGCCCCGCTCGCATGACGACGTGCGCGCGGCCTTCGAGGTATGTCGATCGCTTCGCGTTCCCATATTGCCGAGAGGTGCCGGGAGCTCGCAATGCGGACAAACGGTCGGCGCGGCGCTCGTCGTCGATCACACCAAGCGGCTCGATTGGATCGGAGCGTTCGACCGCGATGCGATGACGATCGAAGTCGGACCGGGCGTCGTGCTCGATACGTTGAATGCAGCGCTCAAGTCGCACGGCGTTTGGTTTCCGGTCGACGTCAGCACGTCGGCGCAAGCGACGCTCGGCGGCATGGCCGGCAACAATTCCTGCGGCTCGCGCTCCATCCGCTATGGCAACATGGTCCATAACGTCGCGGCGATCGATGGTCTATTGAGCGATGGAACCGAAGCCCGCTTCAGCGTCACGAGCGAAACGGACGCTGCGTCGCCGCGGATTCGCGATCTGCTGGCCCGCGTGCGCGCGCTCGGCGAACGGGAGCGCGACGAGATTCGCGAGCGCGTTCCGAAGGTCATGCGTCGGGTCGGTGGCTACAACATCGATGTCTTCGAGCCGCAAAGCGGTCATCCGTATACGCCGGACGGCCGCGTCAATTGGGCACATCTGCTGGTCGGCAGCGAAGGCACGCTCGCATGGACGCGCTCGCTCACGCTGAAGCTCGCGCCGCTTCCGGCGCACCGCGCGCTGGGCGTCGTCAGCTTTCCAACGCTGCATCGAGCGATGGAATGCGCGCAGCACATCGTGACACTCGAGCCGTCGGCGGTCGAGCTCGTGGATCGCACGATGATCGGGCTCGCGCGTGACAATCCCGCGTTTCGTTCGACAATCGACGCAGCGTTGATCGGCGAGCCCGATGCGATCCTGCTGGTCGAATTCATCGGCGGGTCGCGTGACGAATTGGCGCACAGGCTCTCGAATCTCGATGAGCGGATGGGCGATCTCGGGCTGCCGAATCGCGTCGTGCGCCTGCTCGACGCAGCCCCCCAAAAGGCGCTGTGGGATGTGCGCAAGGCCGGCCTCAACATCATGATGAGCATGCGTGGCGATGGGAAGCCCGTGTCGTTCATCGAGGACTGCGCGGTGCCGCTCGCCCATCTCGCCGATTACGTCGATCGGCTGACGGAAATCTTCGCTCGGCATGGAACGCGCGGCACGTGGTATGCGCACGCTTCCGTCGGAACGCTGCATGTCCGACCGATTCTCGACATGCGTCGTGACGGCGCGCTCAAGATGCGCGCGATTGCCGAAGAGGCGAGCGCAATCGTGCGCGAATACAAAGGCGCGTATTCGGGTGAGCACGGCGACGGTCTGGTGCGCAGCGAATGGGTCGCGTGGCAATTCGGTCCGCGCCTCACACGGGCGTTCGAAGCGATCAAAGACGCCTTCGATCCCGATGGCTTGATGAATCCCGGCAAAATCGTCCGCCCGAGCCGAATGGACGACGAATCGCTGTTCCGCTATCCACACGGATATCGAGCGCTGCCGTTTCAGCCGGCGCTCGACTGGTCGGCGTGGAACGTCAACAACGAGCCGGTCACGGACACGTTGAGCAATCCCGGCAGCGGCGGCGATCGAGCGCAGGGGTTCGGCAAAGCCGTCGAGATGTGCAACAACAACGGCCACTGCCGCAAGTTCGATGCCGGGACGATGTGTCCGAGCTTTCGCGCGACGCGCGACGAACGACATCTGACGCGAGGGCGCGCGAACACACTGCGACTCGCACTGTCGGGGCAACTCGGCGCCGATGCGCTCGCATCCGATGCCGTACGCGACGCGCTGGATTTGTGCGTGAGTTGCAAAGGCTGTCGCCGCGAGTGCCCGACGGGCGTCGACATGGCAAAGATGAAGATCGAAGCGCTGCATCATCGGCTGCGCGTCCGTGGACTCCCTGGTCGCGATCGTTGGATCGCCCATATGCCGCGCTGGGCGCCATGGGCCGCTCGAATGTCCGTGGTGGCGAATCTGCGCGATCGAATACCGGGTGCGGCGTGGCTCGGTGAGCGCGTGTTCGGGATCGCGTCGCGCCGTTCGCTGCCGCGCTGGCGGCGCGATGCGTTTACTCGCGGCAAGGTCGACGGCGTCGCCGCGAGCGAAGCCGATGTCGTGTTGTTCGTCGACACGTTCAACAACTATTTCGAGCCGGAGAATGCGCGCGCCGCGCATCGCGTGCTGCGCGCTTCGGGATATCGAGTGCACGTCGCGCGTCCGGCGGTCGACGACCCCGAACCGCGCCGCCCGCTTTGCTGCGGCCGCACGTACCTTGCCGCAGGGATGGTCGACGAGGCAAAGCGTGAGGCGCGCAGGATGCTGCGGGGACTCGCGCCTTTCATTCTCCGACGGACGCCGGTCGTGGGCCTCGAGCCGGCGTGCCTGCTCTCCCTCCGCGACGAATACAAGGTGCTGGGCTTGGGCGATGGCGCGCAACGGCTATCGGAGAATGCACTGTTGCTCGAAGAGTTTTTGCTGCGCGAGCACCGCGCCGGCAAACTGAAGATGACGCTCGCGCCGTTGCCCGAGACGCGCGTGCTCGTCCATGGACATTGTCATCAGAAGGCGTTCGACGCATTCGCGCCTGCGCTCGCGGTGCTGAGGCTGATCCCCGAAGTGACGGTGGAGCCGATAGAATCGAGTTGCTGCGGAATGGCGGGAACCTTCGGATTCGACGCAACGCATTTCGATGTATCGATGCGGATGGCCGAGTTGTCTTTGCTTCCGGCGGTGCGTGCGGCGTCGCCTGACACGTTGATCGTCGCCGATGGCACGAGCTGTCGCCATCAAATCAGCGACGGCACGAAAGGAGGGCGCACCGCGCTGCATGCGGCGCGCGTACTGGAGCGTGCATTGCAACCTGCAAGGGAGGAGGCCGCGCCGTGAAGCACATGCTGAAGGCGTTGGTGTTGACCGCGATGATCGTTGCCGGCGATGCGCCGGCACAGACCTATCCGAGCAAACCGATTCGGATCGTCGTTCCTTATCCGGCCGGTGGCACGTCCGATATTCTGGCGCGCGCGATCGGACAGAAGCTCGGCAACGCGTGGGGTCAGCCTGTCGTCGTCGACAACAAGCCGGGCGCGAACGGCAACGTCGGCGCCGACATCGTCGCGAAAGCGCCCGCCGACGGCTACACGCTGTTGCTGGCCGACATTGGCAGCCTCGCGATCAGCCCGAGCGTTTATCCGACGCTGCCGTTCGATCCCGTCAAGGATTTCGCGGCGGTTTCCATGGTCGCGTATTCACCGCATATTCTCGTCGTCCATCCGTCGGTGCCCGTCTCGTCGGTGAAAGAACTGGTGGCGCTCGCGAAATCGAGGCCGGGCAAGCTCAACTTTGCGATCTCCGGCGTCGGCGGCGCGCCGCACCTGGCAGGCGTCGACTTCGCGCTCCGCAATGGCATCGATTGGGTGTACATCCCGTACAAGGGCGGCGCACAGGCGATCGCCGACGTGGCAGGCGGACAGGCGGACGTGACGCTCAACGGAATGCTGGCGACTTATCCGTTGGTCAAGGGCGAAAAGCTCAAGATTCTCGCGGTGTCGAGCGCCAAGCGAATGAGCGCGATCCCCGATGTGCCGACGATCAGCGAATCCGGCGTGCCGAATTTCGAATCAGGCTCGTGGCAGGGTGTCATGGCCCCCGCCGGTACGCCGCCCGAAGTGGTCGCGAGGCTCAACGCCGAGATCTCGCGGTCGCTCGCACTTCCGGAGATGAAGGAAAACCTCGGGAAACAGGGCGCCGAAGTCCGCACCAACACGCCCGAGCAATTCTCCGCTTTCATTCGCGACGAAAAGGCGCGCTGGGCGAAAGTCGTCAAGGATGCCAACGCCAAAGTCGAATAATGTTGCATCCATGAATCCTGCAGCGATCGACGTCACTGAATTGAACGTATCAGCTCGTCGGGATCGTAAACGGTTCCATCCTTGACGACCCGGTAGACGCGACTCAGGTTGTCGACGCTCGCCGTCGGGTCGGCATCGAGGACTACGAAGTCCGCCAGCCGCCCCGGCGCGATCGTTCCGAGCTCGGCATCGCGACGCATCGCCTTAGCGCCGTTGACGGTTGCCGAGCGCAGCACTTCGAGCGGCGTCATGCCGGCCTGTTGCATCAGCGCCATTTCGCGGAATACCGACGGGCCGTGCAACGTGCCGATATTGCCGGCGTCGGTCCCCATGACGATCGGGATGCCGGCGTTGGCGACTGTGCGGAGGTTGCGGAGCATCACCTCGGATGCGGCGATCGAGCCCGGCTCCGCCATGCGCCGAGCCACACCCGCAGGGATTGCATCCGCCGGCATCCGTGCGAGATCGCCCATCGCGGCGATGATTTGCGGATCGGCGAGACGCGATTCAGCGGCCGTCGGACGCCACGTATTCGACAATGCGTATTGATAGCCGGGCAATACGAAGAGCGTCGGACAATAAAGCGCGTGATTCTTTTTCGCGAGCGCGATGAACTCGTCGTCGACGGCGACATCCTGCACCGAATGGACCAAATAATCGGCGCCGGCGCGAAGCGCGGCTTTCGCAACGTTCAGCTCCGTCGCATGCACGGCCAGCGCAACGCCGGCACGATGCGCTGCGTCGCCGGCCGCGCGAATGATGGCTTCCTCGGCGGCAAGGTCCTGATCCGCCCGATGAATGAACCACACCTTGATGTAGTCCGGCTTGCGGAGGAGCTCGCGCTGCACCAGATCGCGCGCCGCCTCGATGGATCGAATCTCGATGATCGGCGGATCGCCGAGATCCAGTTTCGGATCCGGAATCATCGAGAGCAGCGGTCCGGCAACGGCCACGCGCGGCGCGGCTTTTGTCTGCAAAGCCGTGTCACGCATCTCAAAGTTCCAGAGCGGACCGCCGATGTCGACGACGCTCGTCACGCCGCTGGCAAGCCACACCTTGAACGTCGCGGACAGTCGCGCCTGATTGCGGACGACTTCCTTCGGGTAAGGGATCCATTTCGTAAAGTCGGCGACGTCGGGACGCGTGTAAAGGTTGCCCGACTGAAAGAAGTGGACATGGCCATCGACGAGCCCCGGCACGATCCATTTGCCGTGGCCATCGATGATCATCGTGCCGGGCGGCACCGGCGTCGACGATGTCGCGCCGACGGCGACGATGCGGTTGCCCGCCACGACAATCGTCGCGTTGGATTGGATCGCAGCCTCTTTGTCGCGCTCGGGATGCACGACCGTTGCGCCGACGACCGCGAAATCTGCCGAGGCGCGTGACCAGGCAAGATCCGCGCAGCCGGTGAGCGTCGCAAGCGCAGCGCAGAAAAATAGACGCGCGTATTGCGTCACGGCCATGACGATTCCTTGGATTGCGCGGGTCCGCACAATCTAGCAGATCGTCGACGCGGTCAGGTTCCTTAGTGCCGCTTGAAATACTGGACCGCGCGCTCGTGCTTCTGCGCTTCCTCGAGCGTATTGAAGGTCCCGAGGTTGCGCCGTTTGCCGGTGGACGGGTTGATCTTGCGCGAGTAGAGTCGGTATCCGCCGGATCGCAATTTTCGGATCATCGTTCGACCTCCTGCAGTTCGAGTCGCCGATGCGGCTCTCGGGCGGGGCGTGATTTGCTGAAATCGGTACGCGCGTCGCTCGCCGGGCCGAGCAATGCTTCGAGAAGCGCAATCAGCGCGGCGAGATTGAGAACCGCACTCGCCGCATGCGCGAATTCCCATCGTTCGCGCAAAGCTTCCCAATCGGCGGGAAGCATCGCCCAATTGTCCGTGGCGCGATTGGCCGGAAAGTTGAAGGCCCAGAACAAAACTTGTGTCCCGATCACGCACAAAAGGGCAATGACCGTCGGTACGAACACTCGCCGGTTGTGGCGGACGGCGTACGCCAGCGCCGCGATCGAAACGAGCTCGCCGATGACGATGATCGCGGCGAAATCCCACCCGCGATAAATCTGCTGGACCGTCAGGTAATCGGACGCCGAAAGACCGATCTTGTGCGGCAACTCCAGAAGATGCGCGCCCGTAAAGATCAACGCGAGCGCGGTAAAAAGAACACTCAGAATGCGCAGCCAAACGATACCCATCATCGCCCCTTCGAACGCAATCTTGTTCTCCCCGCAACGAGTGACAGCCCAGCGCTCAAAAAGATTCACCGTTGCGGGTCGCGGCGGGGCGTCTTGATGCGCGATTCGGAAGTGCGACCTAGTCGATTGTTCTGAAAGGTGAATGGCTGTATACTTTGCGGTTCCCTTGCCTCACCCAGCGCAGACGGGGAGGCCGAAGGATGCAGCCGATTTCCGGATCTGCGTCCATAGACCGAAAGGAGCGTTCTGCATGCGTCATTACGAGATCGTTTTTATCGTGCATCCCGATCAAAGCGAGCAGGTGCCCGGGATGATCGACCGTTATCGCACGATGGTGACCGGCCAGGGTGGCCGCATTCACCGCCTGGAGGATTGGGGACGGCGTCAACTCACCTATCCGATCCAGAAAGTCCACAAAGCTCACTACGTGCTGATGAACATCGAATGCAGTGCCGAGACGCTGACCGAGCTCGAGCATGCGTACAAGTTCAACGATGCCGTGTTGCGCCATTTGATCGTCGCGAAGAACGAGGCGGTCGCCACGCCATCGCCGATGATGAAGGACGAGAAGTCGAAGTCGTTGACCGGTCGGGACGCCGAGCGCACCGAACGGCCGCCGGCTGAGACGCCGGCTGTTGCGGCACCTGCAGTCGCGGCGCCGGCAGCCGCCGACTGAGTTGCCAACTGAGTAGCCAACTGAGTTGCCAACAGGGCAGCTTGCAGAACGCCGGCGACAATCGGCTGACGCTCGCCGCAACGCTCATGCAACGCGCGGAACTTCGCTACACGCCCGTCGGAATTCCGGCGCTCGAATGCACGCTCGCGCATCATTCGCAGCAGCAGGAGGCCGGCGGTGAACGGCGTGTCGAATGCGAAGTTCATGCGTTGGCGTTCGGCGACGTGGCGCGTGCTTTGAGCGCAGTCGCCGTCGGCAGCGACATTTGCTGCGAGGGTTTTCTTGCGCGCCGCTACCGAACCGGCAACGCCGTGGCGCTGCACATCACACGATTCACGAACGAGGAACACTGACATGCCACGCCCTATTGGAAGAGGCAAAGGAAAAGGCAAGGACGGCAAGAAACGCGAGCGCGGGAATAATCTGTTCAAGCGCCGCAAGTTCTGCCGATTCACCGCGGAGAAGGTCAAGGAAATCGACTATAAGGACATCGACGTCCTGAAGGATTTCATTCAAGAGAACGGCAAGATCATGCCGGCGCGGATCACCGGCACGAAGGCGCATTACCAGCGCCAACTTTCAACGGCGATCAAGCGTGCGCGTTTTCTGGCGCTTTTGCCGTACACCGATCTCCATTGAGGCCCGGGCGATGCAAATCATTCTGTTGGAGAAAATCGCCAATGTCGGCGATCTGGGCGACGTCGTCAAAGTCCGCGAGGGCTTTGCGCGCAATTACCTGATCCCGCAAGGGAAGGCCAAGCGCGCAACGCCGGAAAACCTGAAAGCGATCGAAGAAAAGCGCGCGGAGCTCGAGAATGCCGCCGCGGCGAAGTTGATCGCCGCTCAGGCGCTCGCGGAACGTCTCGAGGGCATGGCCATCCAGGTCACGCAAAAGGCCGGCGTCGATGGCCGGCTGTTCGGCTCCGTGACCAACGTCGACATCGTCGATACGCTCAAAACGCAGGGCGTCGAAATCGAACGCTCGATGATCCGCATGCCATCCGGACCGCTCAAGCAAGTCGGCGATTATCCGTTGATCGTCGCGCTGCACACCGATGTGGTTGCGCATATCAACGTTGCGGTTCGAGCTGACGCGATCGGCACTTAGACTCGGTCTTCGAATCGTCATAGGCCCCGCGCAGTTCGCGGGGTTTTTTGTTGCGGAGCCGTCGGCAATTTTTACAGGCCTTCGGGCCATAAAACGGAAATCCTAAAGCAAAGCAAGGCATTACGCTTTAAGGCATGACTCATGCTAACCCTCTGTTCGTCTTTGTGGGGGGAAACCGTGAAGAACAATAAAGCCGGATCCGATATCGGATCTCGGATGACGGCGCGCGACCAAGAAGCACTGAACCATGAAGCGGCGAGACGGCGTCGCGTGGTGCAGGCGGCGGCGTTGATGGAGCTTTTTCGACGTGCCAATGGGCGTGAAGCATCCACAGCCGACGAGCTTCGTCGTTGGGCGGCCGCCCGCGGGCCGAACGAGGCGATCGATCCTGCGGCGATTCTCACACCGGAGCAGATCGCCGCCGCGCTCCACGATTGCCTTCACCACCGATGACATCGAGCGCGTTGGCGAAACGCGCGACAGTTGTCCGTCTTTTGGTCGATACGCCGCGACCGTCGACCGGATTATGCTTCGGCGAGACTGCTAGAATTGCGCCCTCGTCGAAGCTTCGCGGCAACCCGATCGCCGGATGCCTTTTCTCCGCGGACGACGGCGTATCCCTCCGTAGGTGCCACACCGACTCGATCGATGCCCGACGATCCCCAGCTCGATGCAATAAAGCTTCCGCCGCACTCGCTCGAAGCGGAACAATCGGTCCTGGGCGGACTTCTGCTCGACAATGAAGCCGCCGACCGGGTGGGCGACGTCGCGGGCGCCGACGATTTCTACAGCGACGCGCACCGCGTCGTCTATCGACATGTGATGCAGTTGATCGGCGAAGGCAAGCCTGCGGACGTCATTACGCTTGCCGAATCGCTGTCGTCGACGCAAAAGCTCGACTATGTCGGCGGGCTCGCGTACCTGGGCGCGCTGGTTCAGAACGTTCCGACTGCCGCGAACATCCGGCACTATGCGCAGATCGTTCGCGACCGATCGATCCTGCGCCAGCTCGCGGCCACCGCAGGCGCTATCGCAGAAACGGCGTACAACCCGCTCGGTCGCAGCGCGAAGATGGTGCTCGACGAAGCCGAAGCGAAGGTGCTGCATATCGCCGAGCAGGGTTCGCGCGGCGCGCAGAATTTCCAGGAGATCGGCAAGCTGCTCGCCACCGTCGTCGATCGAATCGAAACGCTGTACAACCGCGACAATCCATCGGATGTCACCGGCGTGCCGACAGGCTATGTCGATCTCGACAGAATGACGTCGGGATTTCAGCCCGGCGATCTCATCATCATTGCCGGTCGACCATCGATGGGCAAGACGTCGCTCGCCCTCAACATTGGCGAGAACGTCGCGCTCGACACGGGCATGCCGGTCGCCGTGTTTTCGATGGAAATGGGCGCGGCGCAGTTGGCGCTTCGGATGATCGGATCGGTTGGCCGTCTCGATCAGCACAAGCTTCGCACCGGCCGCCTGATCGCCGAAGATTGGGATCGCTTGTCGACTGCGCTCGGCCGCTTGAACGAAGCGCCGATCCTGATCGACGAGACGCCCGCGTTGAACGCGATCGAAGTCCGCTCGCGCTCGCGCCGGTTGATGCGTCAGTACGGCAAGCTTGGATTGGTGATCGTCGATTATCTTCAGCTCATGCAGTCGACTGCGCAGGGCGAAAATCGAGCGACGGAGCTTTCGGAAATTTCGCGCGCGATGAAGTCATTGGCGAAGGAGTTGCAAGTGCCGGTCGTCGCCTTGTCGCAGTTGAACCGCTCGCTCGAGCAACGGCCGGACAAGCGTCCGGTGATGTCGGATCTGAGGGAATCGGGTGCCCTGGAACAGGACGCTGACGTCATCCTGTTCATTTATCGCGACGAAGTCTACAAACCCGATTCGCCGGATAAGGGGACTGCCGAAATCCTGATCAGCAAGCAACGCAATGGTCCCACGGGAAAGGTAACGTTGACATTTCGCGGCGAGTACACGCGTTTCGAGAATTACACGTCCGGCGGTGTTTGAGCGCGCACTCCGCGCAGACGTTCATTCGCGGAAGCGGGTGATCGTATTGAGCCAGAGAAAGCTCAGCGGGTCGCCACCCCAGTAAACGAAGCCGTCGTAGTACGCCCCGTGGCGGATTTTTCCGCCCGGCACTTCCGGGTTTCCGCGGTTGAGCCCATTCGCGAAGCGGCGATCCATCTCGCGTCGTTTGCGATCGCCTTCATCGGCAGACCCCTCGACGAAAATGCGCTCGATGGTGAGCCTTGCGAACTGCTGCTTCTCACGCGCCTCTTCTTTTCGAAACGGCGTCGGCGTTGCGGACTTCGACGTATCGTCAGCGGGCGGCTTCGCCTCTTTGATGACCGGCGGCGAGATCGACCATTGCGGCTGCGCCACGACAGATGCCGCGAAGACGACTGTCGCGGTCGCCACGTACGAAATTGTCGGACTCGAAAAGGGGCGCGGCATCGGAGCGTTCGAGCGTATGGCGAAAATCAGCTACGTCATCGCTAGAGCGCCTCTGCGGCGTGATCGGCCAGCCGCGACCGCTCGCCGCGCTGCAGCGTCACATGACCCGAGTGTGACCAGCCCTTGAAACGATCGACGACGTAAGTGAGGCCGGAGCTGCCTTCGGTCAAGTAAGGCGTGTCGATTTGCGCGATGTTCCCGAGGCATACGACCTTGGTACCCGGACCCGCGCGCGTGATCAGCGTCTTCATCTGCTTGGGCGTCAGATTCTGCGCCTCGTCGATGATCAGGAACTTGTTGATGAATGTCCGGCCGCGCATGAAGTTCAAGCTTTTGACCTTGATCCGCGAGCGGATCAGATCGCGCGTCGCGGCGCGGCCCCATTCACCGGCTTCGTCGTCGGTCTTGTTCAGCACATCGAGGTTGTCCTCGAGCGCACCCATCCACGGATTCATCTTCTCTTCTTCGGTCCCTGGCAGGAAGCCGATGTCTTCGCCGACCGGCACGGTCACTCGCGTCATGATGATTTCGGTGTAGACCTTGAACTCGAGCGTCAGCATCAAGCCCGCGGCGAGCGTCAACAGGGTTTTGCCCGTCCCCGCTTGACCGAGCAGCGTGACAAAGTCGATCTCGGGATTCATCAGCAGATTGAGTGCGAAGTTTTGCTCGCGGTTTCGCGCGGTAATGCCCCAGACGTTGTTCTTCTGATGCGTATAGTCCTTGAGGGTCGAGAGCAGCGCCGTCCGCCCCGTGATCTCTTTGACGACCGCATAGAACGCCGACTCGCCCGGGCGCTCCTGATACAAAAATTCGTTCAAGTGCAGCGAGCCGACGAGCGGACCGGTCAATCGATAATACGTATGACCGCCTTGCTGCCACGATTCGATGCCCTTGCCGTGGCGGTCCCAAAAATCCGCCGGCAGCTCGCGCAGGCCGGAGTAGAGAAGATCCGTGTCCTCCAGCACCTTGTCGTTGAAGTAATCCTCGGCGGCGAGACCCAGCGCATGGGCCTTGATCCGCATGTTGATGTCTTTGGAGACGAGGATGACGCTCCGCCGTGGATGCGCGCGCGCAAGTTGCATGACGACCGCGATGATGTGGTTGTCGGCCTTGCCGCTCGCGAGCGAGGCTGGAAGCGGCATCGTGATCGCCTCGGTTTGCAGAAACAGGCGGCCGGTCGCCGCGCCACCCGATTTTTCGGCGAGCGGAATGCCTTCCATGATCGTGCCGCGCAGCGCCTGCGCCGTGACGAGATCGTCCAGGAATCGCGATGCCTGGCGCGCGTTTCGTGCGACTTCCGTCATGCCCTTTTTATTGGCATCGAGCTCCTCGAGCGTGAGCATCGGCAAGTAGACGTCGTGCTCCTCGAAATGGAATACGCTCGTCGGATCGTGCATCAGCACGTTGGTGTCGAGCACGAAGAGCTTGGACGCTGATGATTGCCCGGTGCGGGCGGTCTTGCGGGCAGGAAGAAGATGGACTGACGACGGGGCGGGACGCAGCTTACGTTCGACCATGGGCCTCCGGGGAAGGTATCGCGCGGCTGAGCCGTTCTGTGGTAATTAAGCGCCCGAACGACTCCGAATACAAGGAGTTGTGTTTTGGGGATTGGTCCTCATGAACGTATTGTGGTGTAAACCGCCACACGCTTTCGCCGGACGGCAAGACGCTCACCGCCTACGCAGACGATTCCAAGGTGATCCCCAAGACGCTGCGCCTCCGGAGCAGTGCGCTTAGTTCCTGCGCCAGAATATTGCGAGTCCGAAAGCTCCACGTCGACGATCCACTTATGCTCGTGCGGCAGGTTGACTCGTTACAGCGTCTTGACGAATTCCAGCACTGCCTCGGCATGGCCCGGCACTTTCACGCCGCGCCATTCCTTCGCGAGCTTGCCGTCGCGGTCGATGACGAAGGTGCTGCGCTCGATACCGCGCACTTTTTTGCCATACATGTTTTTCATTTTGATGACGCCGAACTGGCTGCATAGCTTTTCATCGACGTCGGAAATCAGCTCGAATGGAAAGGCCATCTTGGACTTGAATCCCTCGTGCGATTTGAGCGAGTCGCGCGAGCAGCCGGCGACGACGGCGCCGAGCTTCTTGAATTGCGGGTGGAGATCGCGAAACTGCGTGCCCTCGACCGTGCAGCCGGGCGTGTTGTCCTTCGGATAAAAATAAAGAACGACCGGATGGCCTTTTTGTGCGGCGAGCTTGAACGGTCCGCCGGTCGATTCAGCCGTGAAGTCGGCCACTTTCTGACTCATCATTTCTCCTCGAAACGTGCGCTTTACGCGGCTCGCGCGAGACCCGCGTCAACCAGAAATTCGGCGCCCTGCGTCAATAGCGTACCCGTTCGCCCGGCGATCGTGCCCGGCGCTACCTCGCAACGCGGCAACGCCATCGGCTCGACCGCGTCGAACTGCGCACGGACGGGGCCCAACGCCCATCCTTGCGCTTTCCAACCGGCGAGCAATTCGTCCAGCACCGGTGCGAGAAGCATGCCTTCGAGCTCGGCGTGTAGCGTAAAGACGTGATCGACCGCGCTCGGCGCACCGGTCGCCTCGAGTACGCGGGCAGCCACGTTGTCCTCGGTGATGCCTTCGGTGCCGATCAACTCGTCGAGTGTCGGCAGCGTCGTCGGAAACTGCGCGCAGCGGATCAGCTCGGCGCGCCAGACCGGTAAATGCGGAGACCGTCCGCGGCCATCGGAACAATAGTCGAAGCCCAGGCGTTGGGTCAGACGTAACGCATGCACGTTCATCTGCCATCCCGCGGCGCCGTGCGTGCGCGGTGGTTCCTTGAAAATGTCGGTATAGCGCTCGCAGGCGAGTGTCATTTGCCGTTCGGTCCAGGCGAAATCGGCGTCGGCGACGCCATCCTGCCAGCGCACATGGTCGTAGCAATGAATGCCGGTCTCGTGACCGGCGTCGCGCACCGCGCGCATCACGTCGCCGGCGCGCCGCCCAATGTCGGGGCCGGGAAGAACCGTGCCGTAGAGCAGCGTGCGTATCCCGTAATGCTTGACGACCGAGGTCCGCTGAACCTTGTTCATGAACCCGCGCCGAAATACGCGCTTGATCGCGCGCCCCGTGTGATCGGGTCCCACCGAAAACAGGAACGTCGCGACGGCGCCATGCTTGCGGAACAGCTCGATCAGATTCGGAACGCCTTCGCGGGTTCCACGAAGCGTGTCGACGTCGACCTTGAGCGCAAGCCTCACCGCTGCTCTATCATTCCTCGGCCTCGTTGGGCCGCCCGTCAAACCGATCCAACGAAAGTCGGCCTCGCTCAATCGCGCGGCGACGCGCCCTTCGGGCCTTGCTCGGCTTCGCCTCGCACGCCGCGCTCATTCGACCAGCGCGCGCGCCACGGCGACATCCCCGCGATACGCATCGAAGATGTGCGCAAGCGCTTGGGCCATCGGTACGGTCGGTCGCCACTGCAGATCGGCGCAGGTGTTGTCGATCTTCGGCACGCGATTTTGCACGTCCTGATAGCCCTTGCCATAGTAGCCGTCCGCCGTCGTGTCGACGAGCGTGACCTCCGCGGCCGTGTCACGATACTCGGGGTACCGCTTGGCGAGATCGAGCATCATCGTCGCGAGCTCACGCACCGAAAAGTCATTCGCGGGGTTGCCGATGTTGTAGATATTGCCGCTCGCGACGCCGCGCGGATTCTCGATGATCCGCATCAGCGCGGCAATGCCGTCGTCGATATAGGTAAATGTGCGCCGCTGCGTACCGCCGTCGACCAGCTTGATCGCCTCGCCGCGGACGATATGGCCCAAGAACTGCGTGATGACACGTGAGCTGCCTTCCTTCGCCGTGTTGATCGAATCGAGTCCGGCGCCGATCCAGTTGAACGGACGGAACAGCGTGTAGTCGAGGCCTTCCTGCTGGCCGTACGCATGGATCACCCGATCCATCAATTGCTTCGCGCACGCGTAAATCCAGCGCGGCTTGTTGATCGGTCCGAGGACGAGGTTCGACGCTTCCGGATCGAATTCTGCGTCCTCACACATGCCGTACACCTCGGACGTGGACGGAAACACCACGCGCTTCTTGTGACGCACCGCGGCGCGGACGATCGGCAGGTTCGCCTCGAAATCGAGCTCGAAAACACGCAGCGGCTCGCGCACGTACGTCGCGGGTGTCGCGATGGCCACCAACGGCAACACCACGTCGCATTTCCGCACGTGGTATTCGATCCACTCGCGATTAATCGTGATGTCGCCCTCGAAAAAATGAAACCGCTTCTCGGGTAACAACTCGGTGATCCGATCGGTCTCGATATCCATCCCGTGAATTTGCCAGTCGGTCTCCGCGATGATCCGCCGGGACAAGTGATGGCCGATGAAACCGTTGACGCCAAGAATGAGAATGCGCTTCATGTTTTCCTCGTCACGCAAGCGGCCACGTGTCGCCTCCGGTGCGAGCGATCAAACGTGCGGCATCGATCGTTGCGCCATCGAGCTCGATTGACTCGATTGCGAGCGTTCCACCGCCACCGCAGCGCACGGTGATGCGGCCGTCGCGAATTTCCAGCGCGGCCGTGCCGGTCGGCGCGGACGCGGCATCGACGATCCGCGTGCGCAGGATTCGCGCGGCCACGCCACCAATGGCCGTAAAGGCGCCGGGATAAGGCGGCGCCACGGCGCGGACGAGATCGTGAATCTCTGTTGCGCTCCGTGACCAGTCGATTCGACCATCCTCCGGTGTGCGCCCGCCGAAATACGATCCCTTCGAGAGATCTTGGCGCATTCGCGGCGCGTTTCCGGCGATGAGCGCTGGCAACGCGGTGTCGAGAGCGATCTCGGCGGCCACCGTCACCTTGCGGAACACGTCCAATGCCGTATCGTTAGGCAGGATGGGAACCGCTTGTTGCGAAACGATGTCGCCGGCATCGGGTTTCGCGGTCATGTAGTGGAGCGTCGCACCGGTCTTGCGCTCGCCATGCAGAATCGCCCAGTTCACCGGCGCGCGTCCGCGATACTTCGGCAGCAACGATCCGTGCACATTCAACGCCCCGCGGCGAGGAACGGCGAGGATCTCGGGACCCAGCATCGCTCGATAGTAAAAGCTGAACAAAAAATCAGGGGAAAGCGCAGCGACGTGCGAAATCGAGTCGGGCGCGTTCGGATCACCGGGCGTCGCGATCGGCAGCGCGTTCGCAGCGGCGACATCGGCGACACGCTCGAACCAGATATTTTCGCGCGGATCGTCCGCGTGCGTGACTACGAGCGGCACGCGAATGCCATGAGCAAGCAGCACGCGCAGGCACCGGGCGCCGACGTCATGGTAAGCAAACACGACGGCGGAGCCGACGTCGCTCAAATTCGGCTCGCGACCTTGACGTGCGTGTCGGCATCGCGCTCGAGAGTCGCGGCGATCGTGTAGCGCGGCCGCCCGCGCACCTGCTGGTAAATGCGACCCACGTATTCGCCGATCAAGCCCAGGCCGAAGAGCAGCATGCCGATCAGGAAAAAGGCGAGGATGTCGCGATCCCAGAGCGTCGCGAAGCCTTCGCGCCATCCGCTGATGATCAGCCGCTCGATAATGACGATCAAGTACGTCACCAGCGCGGTGGCGGACACGATCATGCCGAACATCGAAAAGAGCTGCAGTGGCACGACCGAAAAGCCGGTCACGAGATCGAAGTTGAGCCGGATCAGCTTGTAGAGAGAATATTTAGACTCGCCTGCGGCGCGTTCCGCATGCGCGACGTCGACTTCGGTCGGACGATACGCATAGGTGTAGGCGAGCGCCGGAATGAACGTGGAAACTTCGCGACTGGCGGCCACGGCGTCGACAATGCTGCGGCTGTACGCGCGGAGCATGCAGCCCTGATCGGTCATCTTGATCTTGGTCAGATTCTCGCGCAGCCGATTCATCAAGCGCGACGCCGTGCGCCGCCACCAGCTATCCTCGCGCACGCTGCGCACGCCGCCGACGTAGTCGGCGCCTTCGTCCATCGCGGCGAGCAGCTTGCCGATTTCCTCGGGAGGATTTTGCAAATCGGCGTCGAGCGTGACGATGCGCTGGCCGCGCACGCGCTCGAACCCGGCGATGACCGCCAAGTGCTGGCCATAGTTTGCGTTGAACAGCACGACGCGCGTGACGTCGGGGCGCCCGATGAATTGATCCTTCAAGAGCGCTGCCGATCGATCGCGGCTGCCGTCATTCACGAAGATCACTTCATAAGGAATGGCCAGCGCGTCGAGCGCGGGATAGAGCCGCGCGAAAAACGCCGGGAGCCCGGCCTCCTCGTTGTAGACCGGCACCACGACGGAAAGGATCGGACGCGTCATCGGCGATGTGCGGCGATGATCTCTGCGCAGGCGGCGCAGACGCGATCGACGTCGGCTTCCGCCATCGCGGCGTGCAGCGGCAACGTCACGGTCGAGTCGGCGATTTGCTCGGTATGCGGCAGGTCGCCACGATGATAGCCGAAGCGGCGGCCGAGCGCCGATAGATGAAGCGCTTCGTACGACACGCCCGTCATGACGCCTTTGGCGGCCAGCGCATCGCGAAACGCCTTGCGGTCGATCGCGAGCTCGGTGAGCGGCAACAGGATGGAAAACATGTTCCACGACTGTCCGTCGCCCGCATGCGGCGTCGGCGGCACGATGCACGCCGGCTCGGTCGCAAAGGTTTGGAAGTAGCGCTCCGCCAGTGTCCGGCGTCTCATGAGGAATTGCGGCAGCCGCTCGAGCTGAGCCAGGCCGATCCGCGCGTTCACGTCCGGGAGATTGAATTTGCCGCCGGGAAAAGCGACATCGCGCGTGCCATCGGCAAGCCGCTCGATGCCGTGAAAGCGGAGCACTTCCACCCGGGCTGCCTCGGTCTCGTTGTTGACGACGAGCGCGCCGCCCTCGATCGACGTGAGGTTCTTGTTCGGATGGAAGCTGAACGTCACGAGATCGCCGAACGCGCCGACGTTGCGCCCGTTCCATCGCGAGCCGATGACGAGCGCTGCGTCTTCGATGACGCGCAACCCTCGTCGCCGCGCCAATCCATGCAGCGAATCCATGTCGACGAGCGAACCGGGCCAGTGCGTCGGCATGATCGCGCGCGTGCGCGGTCCGATCCGCCCTTCGACCCGACCCAGATCGATATTGCGCGTCACGAGATCGCAGTCGACGAAGACCGGTGTCGCGCCGACTTTCACGATCATATTGAGCACCGTGAAAAAGCTCTGCGCACAAGTGATCACTTCATCGCCCGGGCCGATTTCCGCCAACTGGAGAGCGACTTCGACAGCTGCGGTCGCGGAGGTCAGCGTGCGGACTGGCCGGCCGCCGCAGAAGTCGGAGAGCGCCCGCTCGAACGCCGCGACCCATGGTCCGCTGGTAAGTTGGCCGGAACGCAGGATTTCCGCGACATCCGCGATCGTCTCCTCGTCGATCAGCGGTCCGGCAAACTTGAGGGTCGGCAACGTTTTCATCGCGGATTCACGAACGCGCGACCAGCCATACGCCGATGATGATGAATCCGATGCCGAGCCAGCGCGCCACGGTGACGGATTCGCCCAAGAGGTAATGCGCGGCGATCGCGTTAATCACGTAGCCCAGCGAAAGCATCGGGTAGGCAATCGAAACCGGCACGCGCGAGAGGCCGATGATCCAGACGACCACGCTCACGCCGTACAGAATGATGCCGGTGATGAAATGGCTCTCCGTCGCCATCGTGCCGAGCGTATCGGTCCAGCTGTCCCGCGTCAGCGTGATGACGCCGATCGCGTTCGTGCCGGCCTTCAGCAGCAATTGCGCGGCGGCGTTCAGCAACACGCCCGTCATCAAAAAACCGAATGCTGCCCAGGTCATCGCGACGATCTTTTTTTTAACGCCGTGCCACGAGCACGCGCCGCGGGTCGCGCGCGACGACGCGCAACGGCACGCCGGCGGCCTTCAAACGATCGAACGTCTCCGGCGCCATCAACGCGTAGGCTTGCGGCAGCTCTCGCCACCGCGTCTCCCACGCGTGAACCGTTGCGATACCCCGCTCGGGCTCCGCGTCGAGTCCCAGCGCAAGCTCGTCGCGATAGTTGACGAGCGTCGTCGTCCTGCGCAGATAAAACGGCAACGTCTGGTCGTACATTTCGATTTGATAGAACGGCGCGTTCGCATCGTACGGCGGTTGCCCACTCGTGAGCGTTGCCGCGAGATCCGCGGCGGACCGCGTCGCTCGAAACGCGTCGTACCCTACGAGCGCGACTTGCGTCGCGACAAGCGTCGTGAGCGTCACGGCGATGATACCGATGCTGCGACGCGCGCTCGAATCGCGTGCGAACGCCGCGAGCGCTACGATGCCGCCGGCGGTCCCGACCGCGAGCGCTGCGATCAACCATGGGCCGAATTGACGGTAAATGGCGAGCGGGGTGCGCACGTCGGCGAGCCGGCGCGTGAGCGCGTCGTAGCCGATCGACAATCCGACCAGCGCGACCGCGCCCGCCAACACGGCGGCCAACGTCCACCGATACAAGCTTGGCTGCGACAGTCGTTCGATCTGCCATCCGATGCAAAGCGCCGCGGCGGGAAATAGCGGCAGGATATACGACGGCAACTTGGAGCCCGAGATGCTGAAAAAGCAAAAGACGAAAACGACCCAGGCGAGACAGAAGCGCGGCCACGAGAATCCGGTGCCCGTCCGCGGTGCATCGCGCCACGTCCGTCGCGCGGTGCTCAGAAAAACGCCGGTCCAGGGGATCAGTCCCACCAACAGCAGCGGCACGAAGTACCAGATTGCACCGGTACGCCGATGCTCGCTGGTGAGAAATCGATCGATGTGCTCGTGAACGAAAAAGAACCGCGCGAATTCCGGATTCTCACGCGAGACGACGATGAACCACGGCGCCGACAACGCGACGAGGACCAGCAGTCCCCATGCCAAGTGCAAGCGGCGCCAGACCGCGAAGTCGCGCGTTGCAACCGAATAAAGCGCGAGCGCGCCGCCGGGAAGCGCGATCGCGATCGGACCCTTGACGAGCGTACCCAACGCGATGGCGGCCCATGCGAGCAACATGAAGCGCCGCTCGGAACGGGGGTCAGCGGCGCTCGCTTGCGCGACCAGGAATGCCGAGAGCGCCGCAGCGAGCCACGCGGTCAACAAGGCGTCCAAAGTCACGATGTGACCGATGCCGATCGGCCACAGCATCCCGCCGAACGCAAGGGCGGCATACGCGCCCACGGCCGGCGATGCAATTCGGGCGCCGGCATAGCCGATCGCGAGCAATCCGAGAACCGTCCCCAAGGCGGGCGCGAGCCGTGCGCCCCACTCGTCGAAGCCAAACGCGAAAAACGCCGCGGCAGTCAACCAATATTGCAGCGGCGGCTTCTCGAAATACTTGAGGCCGTTGAGCCGCGGCGTCACCCAATCGCCGGTGACGACCATCTCGCGCGCGATTTCCGCGTAGCGGCCTTCGTCGGGATGCTGCAGCTTGCGCAGGTCGAGCGCCGCAAACCACGCGACTGCAAAAAGGGCAGCCGTGGCGATCCAGGCGGCGCGGGAAAGACCGGCAAGCATTGATCGAGGGGATGCCGAGCGACGAGGAGCCCGCGCATTTGGGCGCGCATTCTACCGTGCCGGCGCTTGCGGGGCCGTAACGATTACCGCTACCATCCAGCTTCGTGCCGCCGATGCTTCTGCCTGGCGGCTTTTTTCATGCGCTGGTCCTGATGCCGATTCCGCTCACGCTCTACGACAATTACGCTCGCGCGCTGCGAAAGTTCGAGCCGCTGCAGTCCGCCGATCGTGTCGGGATGTATACGTGCGGCCCGACCGTCTACGACTATCAGCACATCGGTAACTACCGGACGTTCCTGTTCGAGGACACGCTGCGACGCGTCCTCGAATGGAACGGCTTTTCAGTCACTCACGTGATGAACGTCACCGATGTCGGTCATCTCGTATCCGACGCCGACACGGGCGAGGACAAGATGGAGAAGGGCGCGCGCCGCACCGGCAAGACGGCGTGGGAAATCGCGGCGCTCTACACCGATGCGTTTCTGGCCGATCTCGAGTTGCTCAATATCAAGGACCCGACGATTCTCTGCCGTGCGACCGACCACATCGCGGACCAAATCGCGTTCATCGCCGACATCGAGAAAAATGGCTACGCGTATCGCACTTCCGACGGCATTTACTTCGACACGAGCAAGCAATCCGACTACGGTCACCTCGCGCGCCTCGACATCGAAGGATTGGAAGCGGGGAAGCGCGTCGACCTCGCCGAGAAGCGTCATCCGACCGACTTCGCGCTTTGGAAATTTTCACCGCCCGGCGAAAAGCGGCAGATGAAGTGGGACAGCCCATGGGGCCGCGGCTTTCCCGGCTGGCACATCGAGTGCTCCGCGATGGCGCAGCGCTATCTCGGCGATTTTTTCGACATCCATTGCGGCGGCGAAGATCACATTCCCGTTCATCACACGAATGAGATCGCGCAAACCGAGGCGCGCGTCGGCACGCATCTCGCCAATTTCTGGATGCATGGCTACTTCCTGTTGATGAAGGACGCCAAGATGGCGAAGTCGGCCGGCGAATTTCTACGGCTGCAATCGTTGATCGACCGGGGCTACGATCCGCTGGCATACCGATATCTCTGCTTGACCGGGCACTATCGGAGTCAGCTCAATTTCACTTGGGAAGCGCTCGATGCTGCAGCGACGGGGCTCGAGCGCATGCGTCAGGGGTTCTTCGCATTACCCGATGATGCCGTGGCGCAGCCGAACGCCCAATACATCGATCGCTTCACCAATTGCATCAACGACGATCTCAACATGCCGCGCGCGCTTGCCGTCGCGTGGGAGCTCCTGCGTGGTGACCTGCCCAACTTGGCGCAAACGAAAACAACGCTCGCACAGTTCGATCGCGTTTTCGGACTCGCGCTCGCGCAGTGGTCGCCGAAGGAAGTGGAAATACCGGAGCGCATCAGGCAACTTGCCGATGCCAGGGCGGCGGCGCGAACGGCCAAAGACTGGTCCGAAGCGGATCGGCTTCGTCAAGAAATCGCCAACGCCGGCTTCGAGGTGGAGGACCGCGCCGACGGCTATTCGCTCAAGACGAGGGGAAAAGAATAGGCCGCGTGTAGGAATAATTCCGTATTGACGCCCTCGGTGCGGCGATCCAGTATCCGTTCGCGAGGAAGAATTACCAGCTCGCTTACCTAGTCTCTCAAGAAACCCGTCACGCCATGCTCCGGGAGCGCTCGATGACCATTCGCGCGCACCTGCTGCTGCTCGCCGGCTTTGCGGCGTTGCCCGTTTTGGCGTTCGCGGTGCTGATTTCGATCACATTAGTCGATCAGGAGCAGCGGACGTTCGAGCGCGGCGCGATCGAGCGTGCCCGCGCCATGATGAGCGCCGTCGATGCGGATCTGCGCGGATCGTTGTCGACGTTGAAAGCGCTGTCGGCGTCCCGCCCGCTGGCATCCGGCGACCTGCAAGGTTTTCAAGAATCGGCCGAGCGGTTACTCGCGACGCAGCCGAATTGGCACAATGTCACGCTTGCGCTGCCCTCGGGTCGAAAGGTGATCGACCTCCGCGCAGTGTCCGGCACGTCGCTGGGCGCGGTCCTCGACTGGGCGAGCGCCGAGAGGGTCGTTCAGACGCAGCAAGCCGTCGTCGGCAACGTAGCGGGCCAGTCGCGGGAAGGCCCGCCGCTCGTCACGCTGCGCGTGCCCGTGATTCGCGAGGGTGCCCTCGACTACATCCTGACGGCACAGGTGAAGTCGGAGTCGTTCACCGCCCTCATTCGTGAGCAGCAGCTGCCCCGCGATTGGGTCGCGGGCATCGTCGACGGCAACGGGAACATCATCGCCCGTGCGCCGGCATTACCGACGGGTACGCCGGCTTCAGTGAATTTTCAGACCGAAATCCGCCGCGGCAAGGAGGGTTGGTACCGTGGCCGCACCGTCGAAGGGCGCGACACGTACACCGCATTTCGGCATTCGGCAGTCGGCGATTGGGTGATCGGGCTCGCGGTGCCCGTCGAAATCGTGCAAGCCGGCGCGCGCGACAGCGCGAAACTTGTGGGCATTGGCGTCGTGGCAGCCGTTACGATGGCGTGGCTGCTGGCGTTCGTGATCGGCAAACGCATCGCCGACCCGATGAGGGCATTGGCAACGCTTGCGCGCAACGTGGGCGCCGCACGCATTGGCGTCGAATTGCCGCATTCGGGCGTACGCGAGGTCGACGCCGTGGCGCATGCGCTCGAGCAGGCGAACAGCGCAGTGCGGGAGCGCCATCTCCTCGATCAGCGAGAAAAGGATGCGATTGGAGCCGCCGACCGCGCGAAGGACGAGTTCATTGCCACGCTAAGCCATGAGCTTCGCAATCCGCTGGCGGCGTTGACCTCCGCCGCAGCGATCTTGCGCCGGAACGACTTGAATTCCGACGTGGGACACGATGCGCGGCAGGTGATCGAGCGCCAAATCGCGCACATGTCGCGAATGATCGAAGACCTGCTCGATTTGAGTCGGGTGATCGCCGGCAAGACGCATTTGAAGATCGAGCGCTTCGATCTCGCCGCGCTTTGCGAGAACGTCATCGGGGCATGGCAGGCCGATGGGCGGACCGCGCGTCACGTCGTGACAGTGGAAGCGCAACCCGCATGGGTGCAGGCCGACCGCACCCGAATCGAGCAGGTGCTGACGAACTTGTTCGACAATGCGATCAAATTTACGGCGCCGGGACGCCGCATTCGCGTCAAAGTCGCGCCGGATGAGCAGTCGGCTGCCCTCGAGGTCGAGGACGAAGGGCAAGGTATCGCACCCGAAATGCTCGGCCGCGTATTCGACCCGTTCGTCCAAGGCTATCAATGGATGAGTCGTGATGCCGGCGGTCTGGGTCTCGGCCTTGCGCTCGTCAAGCGGCTCGTCGAATTGCAAGAAGGCACGGTGTCGGTGGTGAGCGCGGGCATCGGGCAGGGCACGACGTTCACGATCCGCTTTCCGCGAGTCCAGGCAAGTGTTGCGGAGGATGCCGCGACACCGCTTGCGGCCGGCGAACCCGGCGCTCGAAAACGCGTGCTCGTCATCGATGACAACGAAGATGCGCGTCGGTCGCTCGCCGTCTTATTGGCGTTCGAGGGACATCAGATTTACGAGGCGGAGAACGGCGGCCGCGGAATCGAGCTCGCGGGCCTCATGCATCCCGACGTCGTTCTAATCGACATCGGATTGCCTGATGTCAGCGGCTACGAAGTCGCCCGGAGAATCCGCGCGCATCAAATCCGTGGCGTTACGCTCGTCGCCGTCACCGGTTATGGACAGCCCGAGGACCAGCGGCGCGCATTCGACGCCGGGTTCGACGGGCATCTCGTCAAGCCGGTCACGCTGGAGCAATTGAACGAGACACTGGCCCGGATCAGTACATCCGCTCGATCGGACCGGAATACAGAACCGGTCCCGTCGGCAACCCGGTCGGCGAGCCCGTTGCAGGCTCCAGGCTGACCGCAACGGCAGGGACGTTCGCAAGCACGGCGTCGGTGGGGCCGCGCAAGGGCACGCGCACGACTCCGGTCCCCGGAATCAATCCGAGCGATCGGGGCGGTGCGCCCGTGGGCAGTAACCAAAGCTCCAGCGCTTTGCCGGCTTCGACCGGGGCCGTCCCAACCGCCTTGACCAGCAGGAAGGCGTCACCGCGCCGCGTGCTCGCAATGAGCGCCGGCTTGCCATCCGCCCCGGCGAGCACGGCAACGATCGGCGACTCCGGCACGGTGCCCGGTTGTATGAATAACGCGATGCCCAGCATCAGCGCGGCGACGAACGCGAATGCGCTCAATGCCCGCCAAACGGCGAGCCGATCCCACCACCCGCTCGCGGCGCTTCCCTCGCGGAGGAGGCCGAGGCGCTCGGTAATCGCCGTCCACACCCGTGGCGGCGGCGTCACGGCCGGGATCGCGACGGCGAGCGCGGCCAGCCGCTGCTCCCACTCCCGGATTGCTTGCGCGACGGCCGGCTCCGTGCGCGCGGCCCGCGCAAGCCGCGCGCGCGGCCGCGGCGCGAGCGTGCCCAATGCGAATTCCGCGGCCAGGCGATCCAGGCGTTCCCGGCGATCGGGTCGAGAGAGGTTCATGTCCTCTGATTCAGCGTGCGAAGCCTGCGCCGTCGAGACAACGCTTCAGCCGTTCGAGACCGCGCCGCACCCAGGATTTGACCGTCCCCAACGGCTCGCGCAGATGGTGGGCCAACTCGACGTGCGACAGCCCCTGGAAGAATGCGAGCGCAATCGCCTGCTTCGGTCCAGCGTCGAGCGCGTCGACGCAATCGCGGACCGACTGAGCGTCGGCGCCGGCAATGAGGAGCTCAGCGGGTGTCGGGCTGTCGGCGGGCGGATCGAACGCCGGCTCGTCATCGGCGCCGCTTGTCAGTGGGAACGTGTCGAGCTCGCGGCGCCGGAGCTGGTCGAGACAACGGTTGCGCACGATCGACGTCAGCCATGTGAGCGGCTGACTCTTGGCGGCGACGTAGGTACCGGCGTGATGCCAGACGCTCACATAGGCTTCCTGAAGGATTTCGTCCGCTTGAGCGGGCTCTCTCAGGATACGCAACGCGACCGCGTACAGATGCGTCGAAGTCTGCCGGTACAGTTCGGCAAAAGCCCGCTGGTCGGCGAGCGCCACCCGGGACAGGAGCTGCGCCAGCACGACGCTGCGATCGGAGACGGGTCGTTCGGCCATCGGCGGCGTCAACGCTTGTCGCCGGGCGTTCGCTTTGCGCGGTCCTTGCGCCATAGCACGTCGGGATGGCCGGCCGCGCGGTTCAAGGTGCGCGCGAGCACGAACAGCAAATCCGACAAGCGGTTCAAATAGATCCGCGCCGGCATTCCCACGCCCTCGACTTGCGCGAGGGCGATTACCGAGCGTTCGGCGCGGCGGCACACGGTACGCCCGATATGTGCCAGCGCTGCCGCGCGACTGCCGCCTGGCAGGACAAAGTCCTTCAACGGGCCGAGGTCGGCGTTGTAGTGTTCAACGGCCTCTTCAAGTCGCGTGACCTGTTGATCGGTGACAGCGACGTGCCCTGGAATCGAGAGCTCGCCCCCCAGATCGAACAGATCGTGCTGAATGTCGGTGAGCAGCCCGGCAACCGCATCAGGCAACGGCTCGGCCAGCAGCACGCCGAGCGTCGAGTTGAGCTCGTCGACCGTGCCGATCGCATCGACCCGTGGTGAATCCTTCGCAACGCGCGAGCCATCGCCAAGTCCGGTGGTTCCGGCGTCGCCGGTGCGCGTCACGATCTTGGACAACCGATGACCCATGAGAAGGCTCTGAGGGTGGAAGCGGGACGCCGCCGAGCCTAGCGAAATCGGCAGACCCGAGCAAGCGCGCGGACCGGCTTTTAGCGCCAGGCGATCAAACCCGCGGTGCCGGCGCTTTGTTAGCATTGGCATCCGAAGCCTCCCTCGGTGAGCCCGATGACGACTCCATCGATCTACGATCGTGACCTTGGCCGCCAGGCTGCGAACTACGCGCCGTTGACGCCGCTGTCGTTGATCGCGCGCACCGCCTCCACATGGCCGCAACGCCTCGCCGTTGTCCATGGCGACCGCCGCTACAGCTGGAGCGAAACCTATGCGCGCGCTCGGCGGCTTGCCTCTGCGCTGACCCGTGCCGAAATCGGCAAGAACGATACCGTCGCGGTCATGCTGTCCAATACGCCGGAAATGATCGAATGCCATTTCGGCGTGCCGATGACCGGCGCCGTGCTGACCACGCTCAACACGCGGCTCGACGCCGAGGCCATTGCGTTCATGCTCGAGCATGGCGAGGCGAAGCTCCTCATTACGGACACCGAATTCGCGTCGACGGTCGGCAAGGCGCTCGGCAGCCTCAGGCACAAACCCGCTATCGTCGATGTCGTCGATTCGTTGGGTCCCGGCGGCGAACGCCTCGGCTCATCTGAATACGAGGACTTCATTGCGGGCGGCGATGCCGAATTTCCCTGGCAACCGCCGGACGATGAATGGGATGCGATTTCGCTCAATTACACGTCGGGTACGACCGGCAATCCCAAGGGTGTCGTCTACCATCACCGCGGCGCATACCTGAACGCGCTTTCCAACATCATCGACTGGGGCATGCCCCGGCATTCGGTTTATCTTTGGACGCTGCCGATGTTCCATTGCAACGGCTGGTGCTTTGCGTGGACCATGGCGGCCAATGCGGGCACGAATATCTGCCTGCGCCGCGTCGAGGCGAAACCGGTGCTCGATGCAATCCGCACGCACGAGGTCACGCACTATTGCGGCGCGCCCATCGTGCATGGGATGCTGATCAATGCACCGGACGAACTGAAGAAAGGCATTGCGCACAAGGTGAGCTGTCTCGTGGCGGCGGCCGCGCCGCCGGCATCGGTGATCGAGGGCATGCAGCGGATGGGTTTCGAGATCACGCATGTCTACGGACTCACGGAAACCTACGGTCCAGCCGCGGTTTGCGCGAAGCAGGCGGAATGGGACTCGCTCGACATCGCGGCTCGCACCGAGCGAAACGGTCGCCAGGGCGTTCGCTATACCTGCGAGGAAGGCATGACGGTGATGGACCCGGAGACGATGCGGTCCGTGCCTTGGGATGGCGAGACGATGGGCGAGATCATGTTTCGCGGCAACATCACGATGAAAGGCTATCTCAAGAATCCGACGGCCTCGACGGAGTCGTTCGCCGGCGGCTGGTTCCATTCGGGCGATTTGGCCGTGATGCAGCCCGACGGCTATATCAAGATCAAGGACCGCTCCAAGGACGTGATCATTTCGGGTGGCGAGAACATCAGCTCACTCGAAGTCGAAGACGCGCTCTATCGCCATCCCGCCGTGCTGGCGGCCGCGGTCGTGGCGCAGCCCGATCCGAAATGGGGAGAGACGCCGTGCGCGTTCGTCGAGATCAAGCCGGATGCGCGCGTCAGCGAAAACGACTTGATCGAGCATTGCCGGATCCTTCTGGCCCGTTTCAAGGCGCCCAAAAAAGTGATCTTCGGCGAGCTGCCGAAGACCTCGACGGGCAAGATCCAGAAGTTCCTGCTGCGCGAGCGCGCCAAGTCGACGAGCGCCATCGAGTGAAAGCGTCATGAACGACACCGTGCAAAGCCAAGCGACGTTGTTGCGCGAGGACGCCGATGGCGTCGCGACGCTGACGCTCAACCGTCCAGCGCAGTACAACGCAATCAACAGCGCGATGCTGGACGCACTCGCGGCGGCGCTCGATCAAGTCGCCCACGATCCGGCGATTCGAGTCGTCGTGATCGCGGGCGCCGGCAAAGCGTTTTCGCCCGGACACGACTTGAAGGAGCTCCTCGCGAATTCGAACGAAGCGTTCGTCGGCGCGATGTTTCGTCGCTGTTGCGACATGATGCTGGCCATTCAGCGCATTCCACAACCGGTGATCGCCAAAGTACACGGCATCGCGACGGCCGCCGGCTGCCAGCTCGTCGCGGCATGCGACTTGGCAGTCGCCGCGGACGACGCGCGGTTCGCGACTTCGGGCGTCAATTTCGGATTGTTCTGCGCGACGCCTGGCGTAGCGGTATCGCGCGACATCTCACGCAAGCGCGCGTTCGAGATGCTGTTTACCGGCGAGTTCATCGATGCGCCGACTGCGCTCGCGTGGGGGCTCGTCAATCGGATCGCGCCGCGCGACGCGCTCGATGCCGCGACGCGAGCGCTCGTCGCTTCGCTGATCGACAAGCCGGTGCACGTGATGGCGATGGGCAAGCGATTTTTCTACGCGCAGCTCGACGAAAGGATCGACACGGCTTATGGAATCGCAACGGAGACGATCACGCAGAACATGCTGGGTGAAGACGCGCAGGAAGGTGTCGGCGCCTTTGTCCACAAGCGGAAACCGCGCTGGGATCGATGACGACGATGTCCGCGGCTCAGGTGCCTTCGTTTGCTCGCAGTTTCGCGTGGTGGCTGCGCATCGCGTCTTGCGCGCTTCTTGCCTGCATCGCCGACACGGCCCAGGCGCTCGATGTCGTCGTGGTCGGCTTGTTTTCGGGCCGGGCCGTCGTGATGATCAATGGCGGCGCACCGCGGACGCTGAGTCCCGGGCAATCGACGCCCGAAGGCGTTCGTCTGGTGCGCGCCGACGCCGAGAGCGCCGAGCTCGAGATCGAAGGCAAGCGGCAGGTGCTTCGCCTTGGCGGCGGACGCTACGGCGGCGGACCGGCGGCAGAAAATCCGTCCGCCAAGCTTTACGCCGACGGCGACGGGCATTTTGTTTCCGACGGTACGATCAACGGCACCAACGTCCGCTTCTTGGTCGACACCGGCGCCACGACGGTCGCGATGAACAGCCGTGAGGCCGCCCGTCTCGGAATCAGCTTTCGCGGCGAACCGCGCGAGCGCGCGTCGACGGCCGGCGGAACGATCGTCGTGTACCGGGTCAAGCTCGACACGATGCGCGTCGGCGGCATCGAGCTGCACAATGTCGAGGCCGTCGTCCACGACGGCGATCATCCGGCGCTGGTCCTATTGGGAATGACCTTTCTCAACCGCGTCGACATGCGACGCGACGGAACGCTGCTCACGCTGACGCAGCGGTATTGAACCGGGGGCGTGTAGGCCGAGCGCGCATTGCTAATTTCGCGACAATCCGGATAATCCGGGCCGCGACCGACGCGACTTCGTGTATGTCGCGCCGTGGGATGGGGACGGTGGCCGACGACACGATACTGGCGACGCAGGGGCTCACCAAGGAGTTCAAGGGGTTCGTCGCCGTCAAGGGCGTCGACCTGACGGTGCGCCGCGGGACCATTCATGCGCTGATCGGCCCGAACGGGGCCGGCAAGACGACCTGCTTCAACCTGCTCACGCATTTTCTGACGCCGACCCGCGGTCGCATTTTTTTCAACGGCCGCGAGATCACCGGATCGCGTCCGGCGTCGATCGCGCGCATGGGGCTCGTGCGATCGTTCCAGATCTCGGCGGTGTTTCCGCATCTCTCGGTGCTCGAGAACGTGCGGATCGCCTTGCAACGCAAGCGCGGCCATTCGTTCGATTTCTGGCATTCGGAACGGACGTTGCGCGCGCTCGATAGCCACGCCGGCGAATTGATCGAGGCGGTCGGGCTCGCGGGATTCGAGCCAACGTTGGCGGGGGAGCTCGCGTACGGACGCAAACGAGCGCTCGAAATCGCGACGACCCTGGCGCTCGAGCCGGAGATGATGTTGTTGGACGAGCCGACCGCCGGCATGACGCACGAGGACGTCGATCGCATCGCCGCATTGATCAAGCGCGTCGCCGCGAACCGGACCGTGCTGATGGTCGAGCACAACCTGTCGGTGGTGTCGTCCTTGTCCGATCACATCACCGTGCTCGCGCGCGGGGAAGTGCTCGCGCAAGGGGACTACGCGACGGTGTCGCGGAATCCATCCGTCGTGGAAGCGTACCTGGGGGCCGGACATGCTTGAGAGCCCGGGGAAGCTCGACTCGCGCTCCCACGACGGCTCCGGCGGCCCGCTGCTTGCGGTCAGCGGCTTGAACGCGTGGTACGGCGAATCGCACGTATTGCATGGCGTCGCATTCGAGGTGCTGCCCGGCGAAGTCGTGACATTGCTCGGCCGCAACGGCGCCGGCAAGACGACGACGCTGAAGTCGATCATGGGCATCGTTCCGCGACGTGAGGGATCGATCGTCTACGAAGGACGCGAGACCACGGCGCTAGCGTCGAATCGCATCGCGCGGCTAGGGCTAGCGTATTGTCCGGAAGAGCGCGGTATCTTCGCGAGCCTGAATGTCGAGGAGAACCTTCTGTTGCCGCCAATCGTGCGCGAAGGCGGCCTCTCGGTCGAACAGATCTACGCGCTTTTTCCGCATCTCAAGGAGCGGCGCAAGAGCCAGGGGACGAAGCTGTCGGGCGGCGAACAGCAGATGCTTGCGATCGGCCGCATCTTGCGTACCGGTGCACGGTTGCTGTTGCTGGACGAGCCGACCGAAGGGCTGGCGCCCGTCATCGTGCAGCAAATCGGGCGCACGATCACGCGGCTCAAGGGGCAGGGCTTCACCATTCTGCTCGTCGAACAGAATTTCCGCTTCGCTGCAACAGTGGCGGATCGGCATTACGTGCTCGAGAACGGTCGGGTCGTCGACATGATCCCGAACGTCGAGCTCGATGCAAACATGAAAAAGCTGCACGAGTATCTTGGGGTTTAGGTTTTTTTTGAGGGCTGGTCCACGAAGGAGAAATGGCAATGGAACGATTGAAACGAAGCCTGCTCGTCATCGCGCTCGCCGGCGCCGCAATCGGCGGGGCAGCGCAGGCGCAAATCTCGGACAACGTGATCAAAATCGGCGTTCTCTCCGATATGTCGTCGCTCTATACCGATTTGGCCGGCGCGGGCTCGGTGGCTGCGGCACACATGGCGGTCGAAGATTCGGGCATCGAGAAACGCGGCTATAAAGTCGAAATCATATCCGCGGACCATCAGAACAAGCCCGACATCGGCTCGGCGATCGCCCGTCAGTGGTACGACACCGACAAGGTCGATGTGATCGTCGACGTGCCGAATTCCGGTGTCGCCCTCGCGGTCAATCAAATCACGCGCGACAAGGGCAAGGCCTTTCTCGTATCGGGCGCCGCGTCGTCGGATCTCACGGGCAAGGCGTGCTCGCCGAACACGATCCATTGGACCTACGACACGTGGATGCTCGCCAACGGCACCGGCGGCGCGATCGTCAGGACCGGCGGCGACACGTGGTTCTTCCTCACATCCGACTACGCGTTCGGCCATGCACTCGAGCGCGACACCGAAGCCGTTGTTTTGAAAAACGGCGGCAAGGTGGTCGGCAAAGTGCGTCATCCGCTCAATACGCAGGACTTCAGCTCGTTCCTGCTGCAGGCGCAGGCGTCGAAGGCGAAAATCATCGGACTCGCGAACGCCGGCGGTGACACGACGAACTCGATCAAGCAAGCGGCCGAGTTCGGAATCGTCAAGGGCGGTCAGAATCTCGCGGGCCTTCTCGTTTTCCTGACCGACGTCCACGCGCTGGGATTGCCGACTGCGCAAGGGTTGATTCTCACGAACACGTTCTACTGGGATCAAAACGATCAGTCGCGCGCGTTTGCGAAACGATTTGCCGAGCGTGACAAAGGTATCCATCCGACGATGGTGCATGCCGGCGTCTATTCGGCAGTGCTGCATTATCTGAAGGCGGTCGAAGCGCTGAAGAGCGACGACGGCACGAAGGTCATTGCGAAGATGAAGGAGACGCCGACCGATGATCCGCTGTTCGGCAAAGGCACGATTCGCGCCGACGGCCGGAAGATTCATCCGGCATATCTGGTCGAAGTCAAAAAGCCTTCGGAGTCGAAGGGTCCGTGGGATTATTACAAGGTCCGCGCGACGATTCCGGCCGATCAAGCGTTCCGGCCGATGAATCAGGGCGAGTGCCCGCTGGTGAAGTAGAGCCGCACGTCATCCCGAGGCGATAGCCGAGGGATGACAACCTAAAACACGCGAACGCTCGCGCATGCAAGCTCTCTTCGGCCAACTGCTGATCGGCCTCATCAACGGCGCGTTCTACGCGATGCTCTCGCTCGGGCTCGCCGTGATCTTCGGCTTGCTCAACATCATCAACTTCACGCACGGCGCGCAATACATGATGGGCGCATTCTGTGCGTGGTTCCTGTTGACGAAGCTCGGTATCGGTTACTGGTGGTCGCTGTTGATCGCGCCCATTGTGGTCGGCGCACTCGGCATGCTGATCGAGCGCACGATGCTCGCTCGCCTGTACAAGCTCGATCATCTCTATGGCTTGTTGTTGACGTTTGGCCTGGCGCTCGTGATCCAGGGACTCTTTCGCAACGAGTTCGGCTCATCGGGCCTGCCTTACCAGATCCCCGGCGAGCTCGCCGGCGGCGTCAACCTCGGGTTCATGTTCCTGCCCAAGTATCGCGGATGGGTGATCATCGCATCGCTTATCGTGTGCTTGTCGACGTGGTACGTCATCGAGCGAACGAAACTCGGCAGCTACTTGCGGGCTGCAACGGAAAATCCGGCGCTCGTGCAGGCGTTCGGCATCAACGTACCGCGGATGATCACGCTGACGTTCGGATTCGGCGTCGGCCTTGCCGCGCTCGCGGGCGTCATGGCGGCGCCGATCTATCAAGTCAGTCCGTTGATGGGCGCCGACCTGATCATCGTGGTTTTTGCCGTCGTCGTGATAGGCGGCATGGGCTCGATCATGGGCGCGATCCTGACGGGCTTCGGCCTCGGTGTCGTCGAGGGGCTCACGAAATATTTCTATCCCGAAGCGTCGAACACGGTGATCTTCGTGGTCATGGTCATCGTCCTGCTGATCAAGCCTGCCGGATTGTTCGGACGCGAGCGATGAACACGGTCACGACGACGGCGCCGGTTCCGGTTCGCATGACCAATACGCTGCGCATCGGATTTATCGTCATGATCGCGCTTTTCGCGGTCGCGCCGTTTGCCGGCGTTTACCCCGTCTTTCTGATGAAGGCGCTCTGCTTCGCGCTCTTCGCGTGCGCATTCAACCTGCTGCTGGGATTCGGCGGTCTCTTGTCCTTCGGCCATGCGATGTTTCTCGGCACCGCCGGCTATTTGTCGGCGTACACGGCGAAGGTCTGGGGATTTCCCTTCGAGCTTGCCGTGCTGACCGGCACTGCCTCGGCGGCTGCGCTCGGTGCAGTGGTCGGCGCGCTGGCGATTCGCCGGCAGGGCATCTACTTCGCGATGATCACGCTCGCGATCGCGCAAATGATGTTCTTCTTCTTCCTGCAGACGCCGTTCACGCACGGCGAGGACGGCATCCAGTCGGTGCCGCGCGGTCGTCTATTCGGCGTCTTCGATCTCTCCAACACGCTGACGATGTACTACGTCGTGCTGGCGATCTTCGGGCTCGCTTTCCTGTTGATCTGCCGCATCGTGCATTCGCCGTTCGGGCAAGTGCTGAAAGCGATCCGCGAGAACGAGCCGCGCGCCATTTCACTCGGCTACGACGCCGATCGCTACAAACTGCTGGCGTTCGTCCTCTCCGCAACGCTTGCCGGCCTCGCCGGTGCGACCAAGGCCATCGTCTTCCAACTCGCCTCGCTGACCGACGTCCATTGGACGATGTCGGGAGAGGTCGTGCTGATGACGCTGTTGGGCGGCATGGGCACGATCTTCGGCCCGGTCGTCGGCGCGTTCGTGATCACGGGTCTGGAAAACTATTTGGCCCGTTTCGGCGAATGGGTGACGGTGATCACCGGATTGATTTTCGTCGTCTGCGTTCTTGCGTTTCGGCGCGGCATTGTCGGCGAGCTCTCGGCATGGTGGGCAAGACACTCGCGTTGATCGCCGGCGTTGTCGCAGCGCTCACCCATTGTTCGGCCTTCGCACAGGACCCGCAAGTGCATGCCGCGTGCCGCGACGGCGCGGCGCAGGGCGCTTACGAGCTTCGCGCTGCGGATGGCCAGCTTCGGGTCGCGGGTGCGTTCAACCGCGGCAAGCGCACCGGCTCGTTCATTTTCTGGAGCAGCAACGGCGTTCGTGTCGCACACGTTCCCTATGACGAGGACCAGTTGAGCGGCACGCTTTCGCTGTGGTTCGTGCAGGCCCATCCGCGCGGCGATCCCGCGCCGAAGCTTCAAGCCGCCTTCGCGGCGGGGCACCGCAACGGCGTATCGCGCTCGTGGTATCCGAGCGGCCAGCCGCGTGCGATCTACCGGTACGAGATGGACGTGTTGGCGGAGGTCCGGGCATGGAGCGCCGCGGGCGCGCCGCTTTCCGACAGCGACGCCCGCGAACTTGCGCTTCGCGACCGCGACGAGGATGAGAAGTATTATGCTTCGCTCGACGCCATCGTGCTCGCGCATCGGCCGGTATGCGATAGGCATACGCCGAGTGGACCGCGCGCCGGAATCGACGTCCGCTGAGCTGATCTGGAGGTAACATGCCGACCAACAAACGCCGTGAATTGCTGCAAGCCGCGGCGGCAATTGCCGCAGGAAGCGTGGCAAGTCCCGGCACGACCGCCGATACATCGATGTCCATACGAACAGTTTTCGACGTGCCCGCCACGTACATCCCGATCGCCGGCGGCGCCGAGCAGTTTCCGGTGCGCCGCATTTATTGCATCGGCCGCAATTACGCGGCACACGCGCGCGAAATGGGATCCGATCCGAATCGCGAGCCGCCGTTCTTTTTCCAGAAACCGACCGACGCGATCCAGCTCGTGCCGCCGGGCGAGACGATCGATCATTCCTATCCGACTCTCACCAAAAATTATCACTACGAAGTCGAGCTCGTCGCTGCGCTCGCGAAGGGCGGACGTCACATCCCGCTCGATCGCGCGCTGGATCTTGTTTATGCATATACCGTCGGGCTCGACATGACGCGCCGCGACCTGCAGCGCGCGATGGGCGACGAGAAGAAGCCGTGGGAAATCGGCAAGAGCTTCGATCATTCGGCGCCGCTCGGCCTGCTGCAGCCGGTGCAAAAGGTCGGACATCTGAAAGAAGGCGCGATCTGGCTCAAGGTGAACGGTCAGATCAAGCAGAACGCGAATCTGAACCAGATGATCTGGTCAGTGGCCGAGCAGATCAGCAAGCTATCCGAGGCGTTCGAGCTCGCGCCAGGCGACATCGTTTATTCGGGTACGCCGGAGAACGTCGGTCCCGTCGTCAAGGGCGACGTCATCGACGCGCACATCGACGGCCTTCCCGACATTCGCGTCAGAATCGTCTGACGGCCTGTGTGTAGCGATCCCCGAAAGACGCGAACGCTTCGCGTCCGTGGCGGTCGAATGCCTGCCGGAATCGCGGGCGCGCCCTCTCACTCGTCGAACCCTTATCCGATATGAGATCGTTCTTGCGCGAGGATCTCGAAGTGATCGGCGCGGCGTCGCCCGACGTCTTTCAAGTCACTTTTTCCGACGGATCGAGCTATCGCAATCGCCCCGGCCCTGCGCGGTTCTCGCTCCAGTTCCGCACGCGGGCGGCAGAGCTCAAAAGCATCGCGCTCGGTCACGTGGGCCTGCTCGATGCGTACTTCGACGGCGACGTCGACGTCGACGGCGATCTTCGTGCCGCGCTTCGCGCCGGCATGGGCAGCGGTTTCAGCTCCTCGAATGCCCTCGTCGACCAAGCCAATCGCTGGCACGAGTTCCGCCGCTCGAACGCCACGCGCGAGCGCGCCAAGCTCAACGCGCGCGAGCACTACGGACTCGGTACGAATTTCTACAAGCTCTGGCTCGACGATCCGCTGATGATGTACACGTGCGCGTATTGGCGCGAGGGCACGCGATCACTCGAGGAAGCGCAGGTCAACAAGGTCGAGCACGTATGCCGCAAGCTGCGCCTGAAGCCGGGCGAATCGGTCGTCGATATCGGCTGCGGCTTCGGCGGATTCATGTTTCACGCGGTGAATCGCCATGGCGTGTCGGTCACCGGCGTCAACACGACGACCGAGCAGGTCGCGGAGGTCCAGCAGCAGATACGTGCGCACCGCTTGGAGAACCGCCTCAACGTCGTCGAGGCCGATTTCCGTGATGCCTTCGGCCCGTTCGACAAAGTTGTCTCGATCGGCGTGCTCGAGCATGCGGGGCGCGATCAACTCGAGGATGTGGTCCGCGCGCACGCCCAGTTCCTGAAGCCCGGCGGACTCGGGATGCTGCATTTCATCGGCCACGTCGGTCGCCGCGAGACGGAGTTCTTCATCCGCAACTATGTGTTTCCCGGCGGCTGGATTCCGAGCCTTGCCGACACGATCACGCTGATGGAGGATGCCGGTCTCGAGATTCTGGACATCGAAAATCTGCGCCGCCACTACGCGTTGACGCTCGATGCGTGGGCCGAGCGCTTCGATCGCAACTGGGAGCGGATTCGTGCGCTGGATCCGACCAAATTCAACGAGCGCTTCCGCCGCATCTGGCGAACCTACCTGCTCGGCTGTGCCGAGATGTTCCGTTCGCAGACGGAGCGAACGCATTTGTTCCAGATCGTATTCAGCAAGGGGAACGTCGCCCGTGAGGCTTATCCGACGACCCGCGATTTCCTCTACGAGGAGCCGGAAGACCGCGCGCACGGCAGAACGCGCGAGTCATTGCGCAGCGCGGATTGACGTGGAGATCGACGCGGATCACCCGAGCCGCGTCGATCGCGTCGCGAGCGAGGTACGCAAGGTCGGCAGCGGGAAAGTTCGGCTTCGAAAGAGTACGTCCAATCTTTTCCGCGATCGCGCGTCGAATGCGAGTCGCGCGCTCGACGTCCGGGACTTCAATCACGTGCTCGCGGTCGACGCGGCACGCGGCCTCGTCGAAGCCGAAGGCATGGTCACGTACGAAGACCTCGTTGCGGCGGCGCTCGCGCACGGATTGGTTCCGGCCGTCGTGCCCGAGCTCAAGACGATCACGCTCGGTGGTGCTGCCGCCGGCGTCGGCATCGAAGCGTCGTCGTTCAAGTTCGGCCTCGTCCACGAGACGCTCGCGGAGTTGGAGGTCCTGACCGGCGATGGACGCGTATTGACGTGCCGTCCCGATAATCAGCACGCCGATTTGTTCTTCGGTTTCCCGAACTCGTATGGCACGCTCGGCTACGCCCTCAAGCTGACCGCGCGTGCGATTCCCACGCAGCCGTTTGTCGAGGTCACGCACCGTCGCCACACCGACAGCGACGCATTTTTCACGACACTCGCCGCCGCATGCATCGAGGCCAACGACTTCGTCGACGGCGTGGCATTCGGTCCCCATGATCTGTTTGTCAACGTCGGGCGCTTCGTCGCGAGCGCGCCCTATACGAGCGATTACACCTACGCGCGAATCTATTACCGATCGCTCAAAGAGCGCGAGGTCGATTATCTGACCGCGCACGACTACGTCTGGCGTTGGGACACCGATTGGTTTTGGTGCTCGAAGAACGTCGGCGCGCAAAATCCGCTGCTGCGCCGGTTATACGGACGGCGGCGTCTCGGCTCGCGCACCTACCAGCGATTGATGCGCTGGAATGCACGCTGGGGGGTGACGCGGATGTTGAATCAATGGCGCAGCGGGTATACCGAGTCGGTGATCCAGGACGTCGATATCCCGATCGAGAACGCCGCTGCGTTTTTGCGTTTTTTCGACCGTGACATCCGCGTCTATCCGATGTGGGCGTGCCCGGTCCGCGCCACTGCGCTGGCGGATCGATTCCCGCTGTATCCGCTGAAGCCTGGCCAGCTCTACGTGAACTTTGGTTTTTGGGACGTCGCACGTCGGACGCAGCCGCACGAAGCCGGGCATTTGAACCGCCTGATCGAGGCGGAGGTCACGCGCCTCGGCGGAATCAAGTCGCTTTATTCGGACAGCTACTACGCCCCCGAAATCTTTTGGCAACTCTACGGCGGCGATCGTTATCGCGCGCTCAAGGCGAAATACGACCCGGCCGGGGCGTTTCCCGACCTCTACCAGAAGTGCGTGATGCGCCACTGAAGGCCGCCGGTTTCCCCTCAAAAGGGGGCCCGGTCCACCGGTGCCGTGCATCGGTTGCTGTCTTTGACGCCCGTGACCGGCTGGGATAGATTGCGGGCGTCGAATGGGTCCGTGTCGTAGCGGATCCCAACCATTTCAGACTCCCAGGGAATCCATGCGCACTCTACCTGCTTTCGTCCGCCTGACGTTCGCGCTCGCGGTCATGTCGCTGTCGTCTTTTGGGTCGCCGTCGTCGGGGCAGGAGCTCAAGATCGCGGTGGCCGCCGACGTGACTTCGGCCGATCCGCACTTTTTCAATCTTTTTCCGAACAACAACGTCGCCGAGCATATTTTCGACAAGCTCGTCCAGATGGACCCCGATTCGAAAATGATTCCGGGCCTTGCGACATCGTGGAAGACCATCGACGACAAAACCTGGGAATTCAAGCTGCGCAAGGGTGTGAAATTTCACGACGGCAGCGAGCTGACCGCCGAAGACGTCGCATTTTCCATCGACCGCGTGCCGAACGTTCCGAACAGCCCCGGTCCGTTCACTGCGTACACCAAGGCCATCATCGCCAAAGAGATCGTCGATCCCTATACGATCCGCTTCAAGTACGCCGCGCCGTATCCGCTGGCGCCGAACGACCTGTCGACGATCTACATCGTGTCGAAAAAAGTCGCGACCGGCGCATCGACCGAGGACTTCAACTCCGGCAAGGCGGCGATCGGCAGCGGGCGCTACAAGCTCGTGCGCTACGTATCGGGCGATCGCGTCGAGCTCGTGCGCAACGACAACTACTGGGGTGAAAAATCGCCCTGGCAGAAGGTCACGTTCAAGATCATCAAGAACGAGGCGGCGCGTGTCGCGGCGCTCTTGTCGGGCGACGTCGACGCAATCGAGCAGCCGCCGATCGCCGACCTGCCACGGCTCAAAAGCGATCCGAAGTTCACGGTGACGTCGAAGATTTCGCACCGGGTCATCTATTTCAACTTCGATCATTTGCAGCGCAAGAGCCCGTTCGTCACGGCGAAGGACGGCAAACCACTCGACAAGAATCCGTTGACCGATTTGCGGGTGCGCCGCGCGATCTCGAAAGCGATCAACCGTCCTGCGATTGCGGAACGCGTGATGGAGGGACAGGCGATTCCCTCCGGGCAGCTCGTCTCCGAAAAGCTCTTCGGCCACGTGCCGGGCCTCAAGGCAGACGCGTACGATCCCGAGGGTGCCAAGAAGCTGCTCGCCGAAGCAGGCTATCCCGACGGGTTCAACATCACGATTCACGGTCCGTCGGGCCGCTACGTCAACGATGAAAAAATCGTGCAGGCAGTCGCGCAGATGCTGACGCGCGTCGGAATCGGCTCGAAGGTCGAGACGGCGCCGATGGGGCCATACTCGGCGCGCGCATCGAAGCAGGAGTTCAGTTTCCACATGGTGGGTTGGGGCGCATCGACCGGCGAGGCGAGCTCGCCGCTGCGTTCGCTACTCGCGACGTTCGACCGCGACAAGGGACTGGGCGCCGTCAACTGGGGCCGTTACAGCAACCCGAAAGTCGATTACGTCATCGAGCAGGCGCTGCAACAGGTGAACGACGACAACCGCTCGCAAATGCTGCAGCAGGCGACAAGGATGGCGATGGACGACCTCGGCATCATGCCGATCCATTTCCAATACACGATCTGGGCGACGCGCAAGGGCGTGCAATACGTCCCGCGGACCGACGAATACACGTTGGCGTTCCAGTTCAAGCAAAGCGGAGGCGAGCTGGCGCACAAGTAAGCCCTTCGGCGCGCGAAGGTCGTCGGACGTGCTGGTCTATATCATTCGCCGGGGACTGCAAAGCGTCGTCGTGCTGTTCCTGATGTCGGTGCTGGTGTTCGTCGGCGTGTACGCCATCGGCAATCCGATCGACATCCTGATCAATCCGCAAGCGGATCAAATCGACCGCGAGCGCGCGATTGCAGCGCTGGGCCTGGACAAACCGCTGCCGGAACAGTATTGGACTTTTTTCACCGGCGCGTTGCACGGCGATTTCGGCAAGTCGTTCGTTCATGCGACGCCGGCGATCTCCCTCATCCTCGAGAAGATGCCCGCGACGCTCGAACTCGCGTTCGCGGCGATGCTGATCGCGGTGATCGTGGGCATTCCGCTCGGCTTGTGGGCGGGGCTACGGCCGAACGGCGTTGCGGGGCGCACGATCATGGCCGGGTCCATCCTCGGGTTCTCGCTGCCGACGTTCTGGGTCGGCTTGATGTTGATCATGGTGTTCTCGGTGGTGCTCGGATGGCTACCCTCGAATGGTCGCGGGCCAACGATCGATCTCTTCGGCCTGATCCCGGTGTCGTTCCTTTCGATCGACGGATGGCGCCATCTCATTCTGCCCGCGACCAATCTTGCGCTGTTCAACGTCGCACTGCTGATTCGACTGACGCGCGCCGGCGCGCACGAGGCATTGCTGCAGGACTACGTGAAGTTCGCGCGCGCGAAGGGGCTTACGAACAGCCGGATCATCGGCGTGCACGTGCTGCGCAACATCCTGATCCCGATCGTGACGGTGGTCGGCCTGCAATTCGGGGCGCTGATCGCGTTCGCAATCGTGACGGAAAGCGTCTTTGCGTGGCCCGGCATGGGCAAGCTCCTGATCGATTCGATCAACGTGCTCGATCGTCCGGTGATCGTCGCCTATCTGCTGATCATCGTGACCATCTTTATCGTGATCAATCTGGCCGTGGATATTTTGTATTCGGCGCTCGATCCGCGCGTGCGACTCACGGAATCCAAGGGATGAGGGGGGAGCCGTCGGTCATATGAGCACGCTTCCGGAAACGGTTCTCGCGGAACCGCTGCCCGAGAAAGGCGGAGCCGAAACGCCGCTCGGCCGGATCGCGCGCGACTTTGTGTCGAATCCTGTTGCGATTTTCGGTCTCGCGCTGCTGCTGCTGGTCGTGCTGATCGCAATCCTCGCCCCGCTCATATCGCCGCAGAATCCCTACGATCTTGCCCAGCTCGACGTGATGGACAGTCGGCTCGAGCCGGGTGCGAAGGCGCTGAACGGCGGCACGTACTGGCTCGGCACCGACGACCAGGGTCGCGACATGCTGTCCGCGATTTTCTACGGCTTGCGTATTTCGTTGTCGGTCGGCGTCGCAAGCACGGTGCTCGCACTCGTCATCGGTTTGACGATGGGTCTCGTCGCCGCGTACGTCGGCGGCCGGACCGAGACGTTGATCATGCGCATTGTCGACATCCAGCTCTCTTTCCCGGCGATCCTGATCGCGCTGATTCTGATCGCGGTCCTCGGCCAAGGCACCGGCAAGGTGATCGCGGCGCTCGTGACGGTGCAGTGGGCGTATTACGCGCGGACGGTGCGGAGCGCCGCGCTCGTCGAAAAGCGCAAGGAATACATGGAAGCCGCGCGCTGCCTCGCGCTGCCGCCGTCCCGAATCGTGTTCAAACATTTGCTGCCCAATTGCCTGCCGCCGATGATCGTGGTCGCGACGGTGCAAGTCGCCGCAGCGATCGCGCTCGAAGCGACGCTGTCCTTTCTCGGACTCGGCCTTCCGATCACCGAGCCATCGCTCGGCTTGCTGATCGCCAACGGCTACCAATACTTGCTGTCGGGGAAATACTGGATCAGCTTCTTCCCCGGAGTGGCGCTGCTCGTCACGATCGTCAGCATCAACCTCGTCGCCGATCAGCTTCGCGACGTGATGAATCCGCGGCTGCAAAGGTGACTATTTCACGCAAAGTTTCATGCGAGCGATCGCCCCGTGGCTGAGCCTGTTCTGTTGGTCGACGGGCTGCGCACGCATTTCTTCACCAAAGTTGGGGTCGTCAAAGCGGTCGACGACGTGTCGTTCGCCGTGAACCGCGGCGAGGTCATGGGATTGGTCGGCGAATCGGGCTCGGGAAAGTCGATGACCGGCTATTCGATCCTCGGCCTGATCGACCCGCCCGGGCGCATCATCGGCGGACGAATCGTCCTCGACGGAATCGATCTAACCCGGCTCTCCTCCGATGAAATGCGGCAGATCCGCGGCAATCGCGTCGCGATGATCTTCCAGGATCCGATGATGACGTTGAACCCGGTCCTTCGCATCGATACGCAGATGATCGAGGCGATCCTTGCCCATCGAAAGATCGGCGCCGACGATGCGCGGGCGATGGCGGGCGCCGCGCTTGGCAAAGTGGGCATTCCCTCGCCGGAGGAGCGCTTGTCCGCATACCCGCATCAGTTTTCCGGCGGCATGCGTCAACGCGTTGCGATCGCTATTGCGTTGCTGAACGAGCCTGACCTGATCATTGCCGACGAGCCGACGACGGCGCTCGACGTCACCATTCAGGGGCAGATCCTCTACGAAATGCAAAAGTTGACGCGCGACACCGGGACCGCGCTCGTCTGGATCACGCACGATCTCTCGGTGATTGCGGGGTTGGCCGATCATGTCAGCGTGATGTACGCCGGGCGCATCGTCGAGCAGGGGACGGCGCAGCAGGTGCTGGGTCGACCGCGTCATCCCTATACGCGTGGCCTGCTCGATTCCGTTCCGGCGAACAACGCGCGCGGGGCGCGGCTGCGGCAGATTCCAGGCATGACGCCGTCGCTGCTCGATTTGCCGCCCGGCTGCCCGTTTCGCGAGCGGTGCGCGTACGCGCAGGCGGATTGCGTCAAGACGCCGTTGATGCGCCCGCTCGGTGCCAACGCGCAATCGGTGCGCTGTCATCATCCGCTTCCATGAGCGCCGCAGGTCCCGGTCCAATGAGCACCACGATCACGGCAGCGCCCACGGTCGGCAGCGCGGTCGCGCTCCTCGAGTTGAACGGCATCTCGAAGCGCTTCGTGAAATCGCTCGATGTCGCCGCGAAGATCGGCAACGCGCTCGGCGCCAACGCCCAAGAGGAAGTCGTCCATGCCGTCGACAACGTCGACTTGCGGATCGGCGAAGGGGAAGTCGTGGGGCTGGTCGGCGAGTCAGGTTGCGGCAAATCGACGCTCGGACGTCTCGCAGTCGGACTGCTCGAGCCCACGCGTGGCCAGCGCGTGTGGCGCGGCGAGCCCATCGCGCGGATGAGCACAAGCGCCGCGCGGCGCGCGCAACTCAAGATGCAGATGATCTTCCAGGATCCGTACGCGTCTCTCAATCCGCGCATGCGCGTGGTCGACATCGTCGGTGAGGCGCCGGTCGTGCATCGATTGATCTCGGCCAAGCAGCAAGTCGAGTTCGTCGGACTCATGCTGAACAAAGTCGGCCTCGACCCGACGCTGATGCGCCGCTATCCGCATCAATTTTCCGGCGGACAGCGAGCGCGAATCGGAATTGCGCGCGCGCTGGCGGTCAAGCCCGAGTTCATCGTCTGCGATGAATCGGTCGCTGCCCTGGACGTCTCGATTCAGGCGCAGGTGCTGAATCTGTTCATGGATTTGAAATCCGCGTTGAATCTCACGTATCTCTTCATCAGCCACGACTTGGGCGTCGTTCAATACATCGCCGATCGCGTGGTCGTGATGTATCTCGGTCGCGTGGTCGAAAGCGCGCCGGCCGCGAAGCTTTTCAATCAGCCGAACCATCCGTATACCAAAGCGCTGCTGGCCGAGATCGGCCGCGTAGAGCCGAAAAAGCGCACGTTTGCGCCGGTTGTCGGCGAAATTCCATCGCCGCTCCATCCGCCGCCGGGCTGTCACTTCCATCCGCGCTGTCCGTACGCGATGCCGATCTGCCGCGAGACCGCGCCGGCGCTGATCGAAGTTTCGAAACGCCATCTGTCGGCATGCTATCTCAACACCACGAACCGATGAACGCGCTCGAAGGCGTATGGCGCCGTCACGATCCCACGATCGACGCCATACCGCTGGTCTTCGATTCGCCGCATTCAGGCGAGATCTATCCAGTCGATTTTAAGCACAGCGCCGCGCGCAACCTCGTGCGGCAGGCGGAGGATACACATGTCGCACGATTGTGGTCGCACGTAACGGCAGTGGGCGCAACGCTCATCGAGGCGCAGTTTCCGCGCGCGTACATCGATCCGAATCGCAGTTTGGCCGACATCGATCCGGCGTTGCTCGCAGACGCATGGGACGAGCCGCTCACGCCGTCGCGCAAGTCGATTCAGGGCATCGGACTCGTCTGGCGCGTCGTATCGGGCGGGGTGCCGCTTTACGCACGCAAGCTTTCCGCGGCGGAGTTACGCGGCCGCATCGACCGTTACTACGCGCCCTATCATGCGGAGTTGGAGGCGATCATCGAGGCGCACCATCGTAGCTTCGATGCCGTTTGGCATGTCGACTGCCATTCGATGCCGGCCGTCGGAGACGTGTATGCCGACGATCCCGGGCGAGAGCGCTGCGATTTCGTCATTGGCGACCGGGACGGCACGACATGCGAGGCTGCGTTCACGCGTTTCATCGTCGACACGCTCAAGGGGATCGGCTATTCGGCCGCGATCAACGATCCGTACAAAGGCGTGGAGATCGTTCGTCGGCACGGTCGCCCGCATGAGCGCCGCCACAGCGTTCAAATCGAAATCAAGCGGAGCTTGTACATGCACGAAAAAACGCTCGTGCCGAACAACGGCTACGGCAAGCTCCAACGCGATTTGCAAAAGCTCGCTGCGAGCCTCGCCACCTATGTACGCGAGCGAATATCCCGCAGCAATCGTTGAGCTCCACCTCGATCGCGCCGCCGACTGGTCTAGCCACTTGACCGGTTGATCGCCCGCTGCTAACGTCAAGTGATCGCCGCGTCCAAGGGTGCGCTCGAACGCCCGTCGACAAGCGGAGCATCCACACGCCAGGAGGAATCCATGAAGCGCTGGTTGCGCGCGTTTGCCGCGCTCGCCGTTGTGTTCGTGACCGGATCCGCGTTCGCCGCGTATCCGGAACGCCCGATCACGCTGATCGTGCCCTGGGGCGCGGGCGGCGGCACCGATGCCGTCGCGCGATTCTTCGGCGCCTATCTCGAGAAGGAGTTGGGACAGCCCGTCAACGTCGTCAATCGCACGGGCGGCAATGGTGTCGTGGGTCACAGCGCGATCGCGCAAGCCGCGCCGGACGGCTACACCATCGGCCTCATCACCGTCGAAATCACGATGATGCATTGGCAAGGTTTGACCGAGCTCGGACCCGGCTCATACACGCCGCTCGCGCTTGTGAACGCCGATCCGGCCGGATTCCAAGTGCGTGCCGATTCGGCGTACAAGACCGTGAAGGACGTTCTCGACGCAGTCAAGGCGAACCCGGGCAAGCTCAAAGCATCAGGAACAGGGCAGGGTGGCATCTGGCAACTCGCACTCGCGGGACTGCTGAGCGATCTCAAGATCGATCCGAAAGCGGTGCCTTGGGTACCGTCGAACGGCGCCGCGCCTGGATTACAGGACTTGGTCGCCGGTGGCGTCGACATCGTGCCGTGCTCGATTCCCGAAGCGCGCGCGCTGATCGACGCCGGCAAAGTTCGTTCACTGGCGATCTTCGACGAGAAAGCGCCAGCGCTTTATCCGAGCTTGCCGACGATTAAGCAGGCGACCGGCAGCAACTGGACGACCGCCGCGTGGCGCGGATTCGCAACGCCGAAAGGATTGCCGAAGGACGTCGAGACGCGTCTGGTTACGGCGATCAAGAAGGCCTACGACAGCAAGGAGTATCAGGAATTTTTGACCCAGCGCGGCTTCGGCGCGACATGGGCCTCCGAGGACGCGTTTGCGAAATATATGGCGAAGGGCGATGCCGATATGGGAACAGTAATGAAATCCCTCGGCATGGCCAAGTGATCTATTCCGTCGCGAAGCGACGAAATAACTCGGCGCGTTGAACCGGCGTCGCGCCCGCTGGTCAACGCGCCGTTCTGCGACTTCGTTGCACCGTTAGGCACACGTGAAATTCAATGACGCCATCTTCGGCGCAGTCCTTCTGCTGCTCGGGGTGGCGGTGCTCGTCCACGTGCAGCCGTTCCCGCAGATGCCGGGACAGAAGGTCGGCCCGGCACTCTTCCCCGGACTGATTGCGGCCGGCCTCATCGTGTGCGCGCTGATGCTTGTCATCAACGGCGTGCGGCATCGCGCGGCGCCGTGGATCGATAGCGGCGACTGGACACGATCGCGTCGCCACATCGGCGCATTCTTCGTCACCATCGGCGCGGTGGCTGCCTACATCATGCTTGCGGACAAGTTGGGTTTTCTCATCGTCGGCCCGCTCGTTCTGCTCGCGCTCTTCCTCGCCTATGGCGTGCGGCCCGCCACTGCGATCATCGTCGCCATTGCCGTCACTTTGGTCATTCACTACGCGTTTTACAAATTGCTGCGTGTGCCGCTCCCGTGGGGCGTGCTGACGCGCTTCGCGTATTGATCATGACATCGCGCGGGCGTTGATCGATGGATCCGATCGTCACCGCGTTCCAGATGGTCTTCGAGCCGAAGACCGTGATGGTGATGCTGGCGTCGTCGTTATTCGGACTTTTCGTCGGTGCGGTACCGGGACTGACGGCGACGATGGCGACCGCGTTGCTGGTGCCGGTGACTTTTTTCATGCCGCCGATCATGGCAATTGCCGCGATCGTCACCGCCACCGCGATGGCGATCTTTTCCGGCGATATTCCCGGATGTTTGTTACGCATGCCGGGCACACCCGCCTCGGCCGCCTACACCGACGAAGCTTATGCGATGGCCCGCAAGGGCCACGCGGAAACTGCGCTCGGCGCCGGCCTCGTGTTTTCGGCGATCGGCGGACTGTTCGGAACGGCGGTGTTGATCCTCTCCGCGCCCGCCCTAGCGGAATTTGCGCTCAAGTTCAGCTCGTTCGAGTATTTCTGGCTCGTGTTGCTCGGTCTGTCATGCGCGATCGTGATCACCGCCGAGCAGCCGCTGAAGGGTGTCGTATCGTTGTTACTCGGATTGCTGATCGCGTGCGTAGGACTCGGCAATCCGGCAGGCTTTCCGCGCTTCACGTTCGGCAGCGTCGAGCTTTTGGGCGGCATCGGTCTCATTCCGCTGATGATCGGCATGTTCGCGATCTCGGAAATTCT